>CAMWUP010000359.1 GCA_947177465.1 uncultured Lachnospiraceae bacterium | reverse complement strand
CCCTGAAAGTTATATTTTTTTACATAATTTAAATATCCCCATGTGGTGATATCAGCGCCGAAGGATACGCTTATCATACGATTCACACCCAGCTTTTTCAATCCGCCGAGCACCCGCTCATAGTCCTGTGGATAATTTGCTTTAAAGGCGGGCGCAATCAGTATGGATATTTTCTCACCCCGCTTCAAATCCTCAAAAAACCGCTCCGTGTCATCGTTATACTCTCTTGCGCCATGCTCGCACACATCAAAGCAGGCTCCGCAGGCAACACACCTGTCCCCGTCCACGTCAATCCGGTTTACACCGTCTACCTCATGGGATACACATGCCCCCGTGCTGCTGCACACGCCGATACATTTATTGCACCCGATACATTTGTCATTCGTAAAAACCAATGATGCTCTTTCTTTTGTCATTTATCTTCCCCTGCCTTCCTGTCGGCATTTTTTACAAGAAACACACCGACATACACAAAATATATGTCTAAGTATACCATATGGGTGGCAGTTCTGACAATATTTTATCATGAAGATGCAGATACCGGTGTTGTTACTAGTACAACACCGGTAATTCCTCCTTCGTTACCGCAAAAGGGCTGCTATACATCTCGCGCAGCTTTGCACTGGTATTGAATTTCTCACTTGTGCAAAACTCATGGGACCATGTCATATAGCTCGCCCATCCCACTCCCTCCTCTGCAATTGCCCTTGCGGAGGGAAGCGTTCCCGTCTCGCCGATAAGCGCCAGTTTGGGCGCAGCGGTAATCTTTATCAACTCATAATAGCTTTCACTCTGGCTTGTATGCGTATGCGCATCAGGATACATATCCCTTGAAATAATATCCACAACATCATCGCCCGGATAACATTCTGCCGCAGGCGCATTCCACACCCAGATAAGATTATGAAGTCCATGCACTGTGGTGTAGCGCTCATACATCAGGCGGTAAAGCTGCTTTACCGTATCCGCCCCCTTTGCGCCCCACCAGAACCAGTTGCCGTCGCCTTCGTGAAAAGGTCTCCACAAAATGGGAACCTCTTTATCCGCAAAAGGACGAAGCAAGCCTGCCATCACATCCAAATCAGAGAGAAACGCCCTGTTTTCAGGCGTCCCGCTGATGACAGCCCTGGAAGCATCAAAATCCGTATTTTCCGCGAAAAAGGATTTGGAACGGCCGCCAAGGGGAGAAAACCAGTGCCAGGTAAAGGTGATAAGTCCCTTTACCGCCGCCCATTCCCACGCCCTTTTCAGAGTTCCGTAGTTTTCTGCTACTTCCTTCATACATTCCGCATCGGTATCAATATAATTGATATTGGGCGAATAAGAAAGCAGCTCAAATCCTAAAAGCGCAGGCTGCTTTCCTGTTACTTTTTCTATATAATGAAGCTCTTCCTGCTCCATCGTCTGTGTGTGCTGTCCCGTGATAATCTGATGACCGGTGATATCGGAAAGGTACTGCATTACCCTTTTTACACAGTCCTGTGCCTTTACATTGCAAGGCGTTGTTATTTTACTGCTCATGTCTGCTCCCATCCGCGCCCCACGCGCTTCCTTAGCAAAACGCTGATTATAGCGCTTCTTTAGATAAGCGCATTATACTACCGTCAGGTAAGACCGACAAGTACTTTCGCATCCTTCGGACTATTTTTTGCGGTATTTTCTTTCTATCACAGTCACATAAACCACCATCGCGGCGATTACCTCCAGCATAGCTCCCAAAATGGTAAGCAGAACGTATGGGGAATTCTGCCCATATAAAAGCGGCAGCCCCAAGAGGGCGAATACGACGCCAAATGTACACCACAGCTTTCCCAGCGCGCGATTGTACGCCTTTACATCGGCCACATCAAAGACTTTCACATTTGCCCAAAAACCAAATGCAGACTTTTGCTTTGAAAGAAAGTTATAGATGCCTAAGCCCACAAAGCAAAGCGCCATCACAAGCCATATCAAAAATGCGTATAACATGGTAACCTCCATTTCTGCTTATCTCAAATAAAAGCCGTCAATTTCCATGTCCGTATTAAATACCACTGTGTATGTCACATTCCGTTTTTCATAGGAAGCCACGACAACTGCCGTCGCATATTCAACACCCTGTGCAGTCTGTCCCACCACCGCAATGCTCTTATACTCCTTGAAGGCACCCGCCTGTCTGTCCAAATCCTCCATAATGGCAGTCAAATCCTCCTTCGACAGGGCGTTTTTCATAACCTCGCTCATCATGTCCATGCCGCTGTCATATTCTCCGACAGTCAGATAGTCAAGAAACTTTGTTGCGGTCTCTTTTACGGTTTCTTCCTCAAAGCCATCGGGAAGCTTTGTGCCGCAGCCTGCAAGCGTAAGAAACAGCACTGCCGCTAATATTGCTGCGAAACTCTTTTTTACAATTCCTTTTGCTTTCATCATTATCCTCGTTCCTTTCACTCTATATGTTCCTCCGTATTTTTTCCGAAGCACCGGATTCCTATAAGCAGCGTACATGCTGCTGTCAGTGCGGCATATGTTTCCATTTCTGCTATGCCTGCTCCAAACACGATTGGCAGAATAACGATGGGGGCGTCAAGCAGCGTGTGAAGTAAAATCGCAGCGGCAAGATATCTTGCTTTTTTTCTTCTGACGCCATGCATCACCAGAAGGGAAGCGCCTATGTGGAACATAATGGCAGACAGCCGTTCCAGACTGCTGATACAGACTGTTTTCGCGCTGACGGAAAGCAGCGCGCCTTTGCCTGTAAGAAGCAGAAACAGCATACTTACAAACCGGATGCCTGCAAACAGTATGGCTTCCGCACCGCCGTGTCCCAGTCCGAAGGCCAGACCATGCTCTATGTTTGTCTTGTCTTTGAGGCAAAAGCGGATGGCTGTCCATCTTGCCGTTTCTTCAAATAATCCTGCCGTCACTCCCAGAAACAGACCATAACGCCACGGACTTAACGGCAGAGCGGCAAACCACG
>CAMWUP010000358.1 GCA_947177465.1 uncultured Lachnospiraceae bacterium | reverse complement strand
TTAGGGAGTTTCATACTTCCCAAAATTAAACGATTAATTAAGAGGTAGTTAAATTTCGGTTCGCAGAGCTGTTAAGCGAGGGCTAAATCGGTAATCATATGCAGGTAGAGCGCAGATGGGAGAAAATATGATTAAATTGGAAAAAATAAACGGAAAAAATGTATGGGATATTTTGAAGCTGCGTGTGTCAGAAGAGCAGAAAAGTTTTGTGGCAGGCAATGATATCAGCATTATTGAAGCCTATACCACTATAGCAGGAAATGGGTATGCCTTTCCGTTTGGGATTTATGCGGATGATATGCCGATAGGCTTTTTGATGATTGGTTTTGATACAGACGATTACTGGGACGATGCGCCCTTGATAGCAAAAGGCAATTATAATCTTTGGCGGCTGATGATAGATATAAACCATCAAAATAAGGGGTACGGAAAAGAAGCAGTCAGACTTGCATTAAAATATATAAAAACATTTCCGTGTGGGAAGGCAGAATACTGTTGGTTGTCATATGAACCGGAGAACAAGGCAGCCAGTCAGCTATACCATTCATTTGGATTTGTTGAAACCGGAGAAAAGGATGGCGGAGAATTGATTGCTGTTTTGAAGCTGTAAAGACAATGGTAAACAACATAATATTTGAAACGGTATTTATAGTAGGTACAACTTAAGTTATTCGTTGTACCTACTATAACTATTCTTGAAACTTATCAATCGGGTAAGCTCTTTTTTGTAAACCATTTCGGCAGCAGCAGAATTTCGTGCATAAAAAGCGGCATGGCGGATAAGAACAGCAGAAGCTTCCAGTCTGCCGCCTGCAGGATACAGGTACCAAAGGCGTTTGTAAAGTACGGAACAGAGGTCACAAGCATTTGCAGGAGAAGACCGATGGAAAAGGCGGCAAGCATCAGCTTGTTGGCAAAATGCTTCATTTTGAAAACGGAGCACTCCACATCCCGCATGCCGATGGCATGGAAGAGCTGGGACATGCCGAGCGCGGTAAAGGCGTAGGTCTGCGAGCGGGTCAGTATTTCGGGAACCTCCAGCAGACTTCTTACGCCGTGGAGCGAGAGTGGTATGTTGTTTCGCAGCAGAATCTGCATGGGAAGCTGTAAAAAGGCTGCCATACTGACGCCTGCGATTAAAAGACCGTAGAGGAGCGTGCAGGAAAGCCCTCCATCTGCAAACAAGTGCTCTTCCTTGGAGCGGGGCGGCTTTTTCATGAAGTGAGAGGTATCGCTTACATCGATACCCAGCGCAAGCGCGGGCAGGGAATCCGTTATCAGGTTAATCCACAAAATATGGCTTGGCTTCAGCGGCGAGCAGAGACCTAAAAGGATTGCTGCCAGCATAGTGATGATTTCCCCAAAATTGGAAGAAAGTAAAAAGAGCACCGCCTTTTTGATGTTGGCGTAGATACTGCGCCCCTGCTCGATTGCCTTGACAATGGTGGAAAAATTGTCATCCGTCAAAATAATATCGGCGGCATTTTTGGCGACGTCTGTGCCTGCCATTCCCATGGCGATTCCCACATCAGCGGATTTCAGGGAGGGCGCATCGTTGACGCCGTCGCCCGTCATGGCGACGATATGTCCCCCTGTCTTTAAGGTGTTGACAATCTTGGTTTTGTGTTCTGGAGAAACCTGTGCGAAAACCCTCGTCTTCTGCAATGCTTCAGAAAGTCTCTCTCCCTGCATGGCGTTGAGGTCCTCTCCCGTCATACATTCGGAGATATCCTCCGCAATAGAAAGCTCCTTCGCGATGGCGCATGCCGTGTCGATTCTGTCCCCTGTAATCATAATGGTCTGCACGCCGGCGCTGTGGCATGCACGGACGGCGTCCTTCGCCTCGGGGCGTATGGGGTCCTTCATACCCACAAGCCCGATAAAGGTCAAATCCTTTTCAACGGGGTGCGCATCGCCTGTTCTCATGCCGAGTGCAAGCACCCTGAGAGCTTTGCCGGACATCTGCCGGATGGCGTCGTAGATAGCCCTTTTGTGAGACGGGGTCATGGGGGTATTCTGGTTGTTTTCCCGCACAAAACGGCAGCGTTTGATAATCTCGTCGGGAGAGCCCTTTGTGTAGGAAAGGCAGGTGCAGCCCTGCTTGTGCAGTGTCGTCATCATTTTGCGCTCAGAGTCAAAAGCAATCTCTTCAATGCGGGGAAGCCGTCTTTCCAGAACGGGGCGGAACATCCCGAAACGTGCCGCCAAATCAAGCAGCGCAAGCTCTGTCGGGTCTCCGATGCGGGCGGCTTCCTCGGCAGCATACAGGCTGCTTTTTTGTTCCCTTTCATCAGAGATAACGGCATCGTTACAAAGCGCGAAGCCCTCTAAAAAGTAACGGTGCTTCTGGCGCTCCAAATCCTCGGGAAATAAAAGCGCGCCTTCCGTGTAACATTCGGTTACGGACATTTTGTTCTGGGTCAGCGTGCCGGTTTTGTCGGAGCAGACCACACTGACGCAGCCGAGGGTTTCCACGCTGGGCAGCTTTTTTACGATGGTGTTTACCTTCACCATGCGGGAAACGCTTAAGGCAAGCACCATGGTTACGATGGCGGGAAGACCTTCAGGGACCGCTGCCACGGCAAGGGATATGGCGGTAATCAGCATTTCGAGCATGTCGCGCTTTTGCATCAGTGCAATGCCAAAGAGCAGGGCGCAGAGCAGCAGGGAAACAACGCTCAAAACCTTGCCCAAATCTGCCAGACGCTTCTGCAGAGGCGTGGAGTCGTTTGGCGCCTCGTTAATCAGCCGCGCAATTTTTCCGATTTCCGTATCCATGCCGATTGCCGTTACCACGCCCGCGCCTCGTCCGTAGGTGACATTGGTTGACATGTAAGCTTTGTTATTCTTTTTCGTGTCCTTTTCTACAGGCAGGGATTCTCCTGTCAGTGCGGATTCCTCAATTTTAAGACTTGAGACTTCCGTGAGCATCAAATCGGCGGGAACCTGTCTGCCGG
>CAMWUP010000357.1 GCA_947177465.1 uncultured Lachnospiraceae bacterium | reverse complement strand
CCTCTGTCCGCCACGGAAAAAAGACGGCTTTGGCAAAGAGGGCGTTTAGGTCTTCGAGCTGTTCTTCGGTAAACTCTTCCGCGTCAATCTCCCATTCAGGGTCATCCAACGCCCGCATGGTAACACCTATGTGCCGTCCACATAGTTCATCCCCTACCGTATAAAAGGCCTGCCTGCTGACTGGAAAACGCGTATGCATGAAGTCTCTTCCCAACTCCGCCTGTACTTCTTCCTGTAACAGAAAACACAGGAATTTCCATGCCCCGTCTTTGTTTTCAGACGCAGCGTTAATTGCAAGCGTATCCATTGTTACTTCATGCATTCCCCCACTTTCTCCCGGATACCCTGTCAGCACACGACCGCTGTCCTTTATACTGGCGTCATAAGAGGAAAAAAAGCTATAATCCATCATACTCACGTTATTTACAATATACCCTTCCGTGCCTTTTCCTTCCCCATCGCCATACCTCTCCGCAAGCTCCAGTATCCTGCGGAAATTCTCCCCCGAAAAATCGCATTCTCCCGTCTCCCAGTCAACCATGCCATACAAATCTTCCGATGGGCGCAGCCATTGATAAACCAAAGATACTGCCTCTCGTCCATTCATAAAAATCTTATCATTATTTAGAACTTCCAGAACATTCACCATATGTTCAAGACTAAAATCCTCTTCCTTGGAAAATAAACTGCCATCAGCACACCATGAGTGAATACTCATGCCTATTCCAATACCATACACACCTTCCTCAACTCCGAATCCTTGAAAGACCATGGGAAAATAAGCTTCTCTGTCCATTCCTGATTCTTCAATATACAGCGTCAGTTCTTCAAGAACGCCTTTTTCTATCAGTGTATAAGGATTCCGCACCGACAAGTTGTCTATCATATCCGGTCCATGCCCCGCAGCAATCTCAATTTCAACTTTCTCCCTGAAGGTATACAAGTCCTGACTCGCAGGACACTCCTCTATCACAATGTAATAATCCGGATTTTCCTTGTTAAAACGGACTATCAACTCCTTTATCTCACTGGAAATACTGGTTGTCTTATAAGTCAGAATGGTCTTTCCCGATTCCTCCGGATTGATTTTGGAAAGTGTTACCGTCATGTCTCCACCCGTGTAAATCTCAATCTGATTGTCTGAGACAAACTTGATATCCTCTGCGCCTTCTGCCGGATTATAGTTGGTACCGCTCCATTCCATATAGTACTCTTTACTTCCATCTGAAAGTCCATACTCACATATCCCCCTTATATCTACAATCAGAATATCCTTTGCATATCCCTTTGCAATACAGTATGTAATATCCTTCAGCCAGTGGATTTCCCCAACTTCCCCCGTCTTTGTGTCAAGGACTGCCAGCCCGTTCACAAATTTCTCTATATCGCTTATTTTCAGTATAATTTCCCCTGAAGTGCTCTCGCATATGCCTGTTACAGCACCGTCCGCCTGCGCTTCAAACAGAATTTCTCCCTCCTGATTTAACAAATATACCCTGTCACGGTAAAGCACATAGGGATTCCCCCTGCTGTCCAGCCACCATCTCGTCTCTATATTCAGCAGGCTTTCTGGCACATTCCGCATCAGGATTTCCTCTTTCTTTCCATCCCACAAAAGCCGCACACTTCCCTCTTTGGTTCCAGCCAGCAGGATTTCTTTCCCCTGATAATACTGCCGCCCCAAAATATAATCTGTCACGTCCGCAAATACAAGCGCATTATATTCTATCTGCAAGTCATACTTTTCCTTCTTACTGCATCCGGACAAAAAACAAAGCGCTGTCAGAAATATGATATAATATTTTTTGTATCTGTACATACCTTTTCTCCTCTATGTAATGCAGACCTCCGATGTGTTAATCCATTCCCTGCTCATTCAGATATAGCTGTACACGGTTCTGAATAACCGCTATCGTCTCTTCCAGCCCCTTACTGCCATCAAAATACAACGCCGTTTCCTCTTCTATGATGGAAAGAATCTCCTCTGTCCGCCACGGAAAAAAGACGGCTTTGGCAAAAAGAGCGTTTAGGCCTTCGAGCTGTTCTTCGGTAAGCCAGTCCGTTTCAATTTCCCATTCCGGGTCTTCTGCCATCTGCAACACATAACCAATATGTTGTGCAAGCCAGTAATTTCCTGCATTGCAGAACGCCTGCCTGTTGACCGGAAAATAAAAACACATATCTTGGATCCCCAATTCTTCCTGTATCTCTTCCTGCAGCAAATAGCACAGAAACTGCCATGCACCTTCTTTGTTTTCAGAGGCTGCATTGATGGCAAGCGTTCTCATACCCAGCATATGGACGCCTTTTTCTTCTCCTGAAATCCCTGTCAGCACCCTCCCACTATTCTTTATGCTGTTATCGTAGCCTGCAAAATATCTATAGTTTCTTATATCTACCCTGTTCGTAATATATCCATCTGCTCCCTTTCCTTCCCCGTCGCCATACCTCGCAGCAAGCTCCAGTATCCTGTGGAAAGTATCCCCCGAAAAATCACAGGTTCCCGCCTGCCAGTCCACCATACCGTACAAAGTGTCAGAAGGGCGCAGCCAATCGTAAACAAGAGCGGCTGAGTCTCTTCCATTCCTGAAAATTTTATCCTCTTCCAGCCCTTCCAGAATATCTAACATGTTTTCCAGACTAAAATCCTCTTCTCCGGAAAAAATGCTGCTGTCAGCACACCATGAAAATATATTCATGCCAAATCCAATGCCATATACGCCGTTTTCTATTTTAAAGCCCTGAAAAGCAACAGGAAAATATGATTCTCTGTCTATACCCGATTCTTCAATATACGGCGTCAGTTCCTCGATAACACCTTTTTCTATCAGCACGTATGGACTGCGCACTGACACATCATCAATGATGTCTGGTCCATGTCCGGCAGCAATCTCAATCTCGATTTTCTCCCTGAAGGTATACAAGTCCTGACTCGCAGGACACTCCTCTATCACAATG
>CAMWUP010000356.1 GCA_947177465.1 uncultured Lachnospiraceae bacterium | reverse complement strand
TACGTCTGCAATTCTCTCCTCAAAGGGAAGCTTTTTTGTATCATGTAATCTGATACCAAGCTGCATATTTACACCTCTTCACTCCTACTTGTCTCTTACTACATTATCCACACCGATTAGCTCCATGGCTTCGCCGGTCTGTCCTTCTATTTTTACGTTTTCCAGACGCAGGACTGCAATATTTCTTGCAAACATGCCCCGCTTAGCACTTTTTTCAACGCCCTCCGACATAGCGGGAACATCGCACTTTGCCTCATCCGCATAGGAAATGGCAATATTCTTCATCACAATCTCTTCAATTTTCTGCTCCGGAAGACCGTCAAAGAAGGCGGCTGCCACATGACAGTTGGTACATTCCATGTTTTCAAACACCAGCTTCTTAATTGACGGCGTTCTGTCATCCACAGGATAAGGCTCTCTGCTCTGCACATATTCCGTCTTGCCGTCAGGGTCACAGAAATAAAAGCTGTTTACCACAAGAGGCGTCATCACATTGTCCAGTGTCAGGTTGCGGAAGGTGATGCCATCCAGTATAGCGTCCTCACCGCGCCCGCGCCTTGTCTTGATTCGCAGTCCTCTGTCCGTATGACGGAAAAGACAGTCCTCCACCGTCATATTGATGACGCCGCCCGCCATCTCGCTGCCCACCGTAACCGCGCCGTGTCCGTTCTCCATCAGACACTGCCTGATAAGCAGATTTTCACAGGGCGTCTTATATTTTTTGCCCATATAGATTTTGCCGGATTTGACGGCAATACAGTCGTCTCCCAAAGAAAAACGCACACCCAGAATGTCCACGTTTTTACAGGATTCCGGGTCCAGTCCGTCCGTATTCGGTGAATCCGCCGGATTCTTTACCGTCACACCGATAAAACGCAAATCATCCGAAAAGAAGGGATGCAGCGTCCATGAGGGTGAATTCATAAAAGTCACACCCTGCAGGGTTACATGACGGCTGCTGCACAAAAAGAACAGCCGTGGGCGGAACGCCGTCCGCATGACCTTCGGATTATCCCACCAGTTCTCCTTTGAGGCATTGCCGTTTATCACGCCCTCGCCGTAGATAATCACATCCTTTACACCCACACCGCAGATAATGCCGGAAAACATCGGCAGCGGATTGCCCTCCCATGTGCCAAGATGGTATTCACTTTTTTCATCATAGCTCTGGATTGCCGCCGGAAATATAGGAAACCGGCTTCTGTCGGTGTCCGCCTTAAGCTCCGCTCCCTTTTGCAGCTCCATACGAATCCCGCTCTTCAAAAACAGACTGGTAATCCTGTAGGTGCCCTTGGGAATCAGCACTCTGCTGTTTTCAGGACACGCCATAATCGCAGCCTGTATAAAATGCGTGTCGTCCTGCACGCCGTCGCCTTTTGCGCCAAACTGTCTGACATTCAGGGTGACATATTCCTCTTCTGTACGGAAGCTTATGCTGCCCTCCTCTGTCTCACCGTCACGCACGGATACCGTGTACGCCATTGCAGGCTTTAAATGATAAAGTCCTGTCACCGTAGTTTCCGTTTCTCCGTAATATTCCCCGTTTACATACAGGCTGTATCTCTTTTTTGTAAAATACCGTCCGCCGTCCTCTATCTCAAAAGAAACGCTTCGTGCAGTACACATAACAAATTTCAGATTCATTCTTATACCTCTTTGCGCGCTTTGGCACGCATACCAATCAATATTTCATCTGCCCGCTTAGCGGACACACACAAGCGTCAGGCACCTGCCCATCGCTCCGAATTTTTCTTCAGACAAAAAACCTTTTTCACACGCGTTTACAAATGCCTGACCAGCCAGTCGCAGCGCTTCCTTATCCTTATGTACCACATCCGTTTTTAAAGCTTCCTCCGGAAACTGTGTCATACACAGCTCTTCCTTTTCCACAAAGAAGCGTGCCATATCCTTAAGCATATCGTTCAGTCTTCTGTGATGCTCATAAATTTCAGGACTCATTGCAGAGAGCGTATCCGTAAAAAGCATAAGGCACCTTGCGGCATCCATGGTGTTATAATTATGCTCCAGTCTATTTTTCAACACCGCAAGCTGGCTGACGATATCCGGATATCCTGCCTTTTTTCCAACCTTTGTCTCATATTGCGCATAGGTCGGATATATAAGCAGTCCCGCCTGATATATGTTTTCTTCTATTGCTTTTGTCTCAAACACACCGTCCCCATCTCTTTGCAGGGACAAAACTGCCTGCGCCGCCTCTTCCAAATCAGCATTGGTCCCCGCCGCTGCGCGCTCCAATAATGCCTTCATACAGATTTCCCTTCCTGTCCTTTTTTTATTTTTTGCAAAAACGGACGGACAAATTCTGTCCGCCCGACAAGAACCTACAGCGTAACACCCTGTTTGAAAATTGCCATATCATGGAAGCCCGCCTCTTCGCTGCACACTTTTCTGCCGGAAGCAACCTCCAGCACATAATCAAAGAACTCCTGCGCCGTTTCCTCTATATCTGCGTCCTCCGCAAGCACACCGGCATTGAAATCTATCCAATTTGATTTTCTTCCAGCCAGCCCCGAATTGGTCGCAATCTTCACGGTAGGCACCGGAGACGCAAAAGGCGTGCCGCGTCCCGTTGTAAAAAGCACAATCTGCGCCCCTGCCGCCGCAAGCGCCGTTGCCGCTACCAAATCATTCCCCGGCGCGCTGAGCAGATTCAGCCCCGGCGTCTTTACAGTCTCGCCATAAGCCAATACACCCTTGACATAGGAGCTTCCCGACTTCTGGGTACAGCCTAAAGACTTATCTTCCAGAGTGGAAATACCACCCTTTTTGTTGCCGGGCGACGGATTTTCATAGATGGTCTGATTATGACTCTTAAAATAATTTTTAAAATCATTAATCATCTTTACCGTCTGTTCAAAAAGCTCCTTTGTTTCACAACGGTTCATCAGCAGGGTTTCCGCGCCGAACATCTCCGGCACCTCCGTCAGAATGGTAGTGCCCTTTCTCGCGG
>CAMWUP010000355.1 GCA_947177465.1 uncultured Lachnospiraceae bacterium | reverse complement strand
CCGCATATTCACCTGGTTCTCCGAGAGAATCCTTGTAATATCCGCAAGCTGCCCATACAGAGACGCAAACTCTTTTTCTTTCATAACATCCGTTACGTAACCGCTCTCCTCCGTTACGTCCGGCAGACTGATTTCCTGCAGTCCTTCACCGAAAAGCTTTGTTAGTCTCTCTCCATTACCGGCTTTCGCCCTGAAGAAGAACTTTCTTTCCACGTCGTCTATGCTCATAAGCGCTGCTTCTTCGGCGTCCCAGAAACACATCAGCGACTCACCGATGTGGCGTGCACAGTCCACTACGTCCGCCACAACTGCGCTCGCCGTAGGAAGCTTGCCGGCGCCGCGCCCGTAAAACATGGAATCACCCAGCATATTGCCCCTTACCATGATTGCATTGAATACGCCGCTTACCGTGCGCAGCATGTACAGCGGGGACTCTTCCGAAATAAGGAACGGCGCTACCATCGCCAGCGTCTGCTCTCCTATTTTTCTACTCATTGCCAAAAGCTTGATGGACATACCCATTGCACCTGCATATGCAAAATCCTGCGCGGTAATCTTTGTGATGCCCTCCGTGTAAATCTTCCGATAATCTACATTCTGTCCCGTCATCAGAGAAGAAAGAATCGCAATCTTTCTGCAGGCGTCATGACCTTCCACATCTGCCTCGGGGTTTCTCTCAGCATAGCCTTTGTCCTGCGCCAGTTTCAGGACAGATTCAAAATCTGCGCCTTCCTTCTCCATTTTTGTCAAAATATAATTAGTCGTGCCGTTCAGTATGCCGGTAACGGCCTCGATACGTTCTGCGGTCAGAGCGTCCTTCATCGGTCTGATAATGGGAATACCGCCTCCCACGCTCGCTTCAAACAGGTAATTGCAGTTGTGCTCCCCGGCAATCGCAAGCAATTCCGGTCCATGTGCCGCAACCAGCTCCTTGTTGGAGGTACACACACTTTTTCCTGCCGTAAGCGCCCGTTTTGTAAAATCATACGCAGCGCCTACGCCGCCCATGGTTTCACAGATAATTTTCACTTCGTCGTCTTCTATAATCTGATTGAAATCATGAATGATATCCTTTTCATGCGGGTCACCCGGAAAATCGCGCAAATCCAAAATATATTTTACATGGATTTCCTCTCCGGCATTTCTGCCCACCATATCTGCATTCTTTTCGATTACCTCCACGACGCCGCTTCCCACTGTGCCGTATCCTAAAACCGCTGCCTGAATCATCTTCACACCACGCCTTTCTCTATCATCTGTTTCCTATTCTTCTTTATACAAGGGGATATTTGTCTGTAAGCGACTGTACAATGGCTCTTGCCTCTGCAACCTTTTCCTCGCCGCCCTTCAGTACCATTGCAATCGCCTCTGCAATCCTGTCCATATCTTCTTCCTTCATACCGCGTGAGGTGACTGCCGGTGTACCCAGACGAACGCCGCTGGTCACAAACGGGGACTGCGGGTCGTTCGGAATGGTATTCTTGTTGCAGGTGATATGCGCCGCATCCAAAAGCTTCTCCACTGCTTTTCCGGTCAGTCCGAGGTTGGTCAAATCAACAAGCATCAGGTGATTGTCCGTGCCGCCGGAAACAATCTTGATGCCGCGGTTTACCAGCCCTTTGCAAAGTGCCTGCGCATTGTCTATGATACCCTTCTGATAGGTCTTAAATTCATCGCTGAGCGCCTCCTTGAAGCACACTGCCTTTGCCGCAATCACATGCATCAGGGGACCGCCCTGAATACCCGGGAAAATTGCCTTATTGAAATTAAAGCGCTCTGCCGCTTCCTTGTTACAGAGAATCAGACCGCCCCTGGGACCTCTTAAGGTCTTGTGCGTGGTAGTCGTCACCACGTCTGCATAAGGAATGGGACTCGGATGAAGCCCTGCCGCCACAAGTCCTGCAATATGCGCCATATCCACCATCAATACCGCGCCCACCTCGTCGGCAGTCTCGCGGAATTTCTTGAAATCGATGGTTCTCGCATAGGCGGAAGCGCCTGCGATAATCATCTTGGGCTTGTTTGCAATGGCAAGCTCGCGCATTTTATCATAATCCAGAAAACCGTCGTCATCGACGCCGTAAGGAATAATGTTGAAGTATTTGCCGGACATGTTGACCGGACTTCCATGTGTCAGATGTCCGCCATGATCAAGGTTCATGCCCATAATCGTGTCCCCGGGCTTACAAACCGCAAACTGCACCGCCATATTTGCCTGTGCGCCGGAATGAGGCTGTACATTGGCATAATCGCATCCGAAAAGCGCCTTTGCCCTCTCGATTGCCAGATTTTCCACTACGTCCACGCACTCGCAGCCGCCGTAGTATCTCTTGCCCGGATAGCCTTCTGCATACTTATTGGTCAAAGGGCTTCCCATTGCCGCCATAACTGCCTTGCTCACCCAGTTTTCGGAAGCAATCAGCTCAATATGGCTGTTCTGCCTCTCCTGTTCATCTACAATCGCCTGTGCAATTTCCTCGTCCACAGCTCTTACTTCATCTAAAGAATACATCCTGCTACTCCTCCTCTATATTTCCTGATAGTCGATAACCACAACGATTATAGCATAGCCGCAAAGGTTTGCGCAACACATTTCATTTACATTTGAGCGTTTACCTGTTACAATAAAAACGTGCGGACTGCCGTTTTTTTGCACTTACTGCACAAATTTTATAACCAAGGACAAATTCGGAGGCCCTTATGTACCATATTATTGTAAATCCTGCTTCCCGCTCGGGAAGGGGCAGGCTTATCTGGAGAGAAACCATAAAACCGGCTCTTATTGAAAGGCAGGTTCCTTACAGAGCATATTTTTCCAAAAAAGCCGGAGACGTGGCTCGTCTGGCTCGCAAAATTACCACTCAGGCAGACTGCACCTGCGATTTACGCCTTATCATCCTCGGCGGTGACGGCACGGTAAACGAAGCTCTGCAGGGCATTTCTTCTTTTGAGCATGTGACTATAAGCTATATCC
>CAMWUP010000354.1 GCA_947177465.1 uncultured Lachnospiraceae bacterium | reverse complement strand
ACGCTGGCGCATACCACCCGAAAACTCAAACGGATACTGGCGGTATCTCTTTCTGGTATCGGATATGCCCACTTCCTCCATCAGCTTAAGCGCTTTGTACTTTGCCATGGACTTCGTTACCTTCATGACAACGCCGGATGCATTTTCCCTGAAAAACGTCACTAATGCTTCCGTCTCCGCATCAAAATCTCGGAAAGTCCCCTTTTCCAAAAGCGTTCTATAGTGATCCTCCATACGTTTTACCACGGCATCAATGTTGTCTTTTGCAAGCTCCAAATCCACTGCCGTAGAAGGTGCTACCTTCCATGCGGGCTGCTTTCCTCTGGCTGTCAGTTTATCATATTTTGCCTGCTGCTTTGCATGCACCTTCGCCGCCTTCTTATTTTTGGGTATGCCTTCAAAATACGTATGAAGCGCCGCCCTTATGCTGCTCTTAAAGGTATATGCCACGCTGTCCTTGCGGATTTCCAGACGGTCAATGGAAGCTTCCACTGCCCGTATCATGGCGTCCGCCGCTTCACCGCACTCTTTTCTGTCAAGCGCTTCCTTTGTGAATACACCGTGCTTTTCCTCCAACACCTTAAGCGCATCCGCTTTCAAAGCCTCATACCGCTTTGCACTGTAGGACAACGCCTCCCTTGCACACTGGCGGAAACGGTCCATAAAGTTGTCAGCCGTATACTTCTTCAGGAATGTATTCAGCTCTGCCACCGGCTTATCCGGAAGCGGCTGCCCTGAAAACGTCACATAGTAACCCATATCAAAGAAATCCGGCTCCTCTGTCTTAAGGGCATTCTCCAAAATAGTCTGAAGCTCTTTTAAAATACGGGTGGTCTCCGTGTACCTGCCACTGCGAATCTCCCCGCCGTATACCTTTTTCAGTTCACTTAAAAGCTGTTTTAAGGATTCCAATTCCTTGCCGCACACTACATAGTCATTGCCGATCTGCCCCGCAAGGCGGATAATCTCGTTGATGGTGTATTTCTGATCTTCAAATGCATTTTTCTCTATATAGAATAGAACTTCCTTGATTTCATCGACCGCTTCCACGGCTGCCTCATGCGCCACATTGTACGCCTGCTCCAGCTCGATATGCTTAAACTCAAATTTGTCAAAGTTCTTGCACAGGCTCTTTAGCTCCTCCGCCTTTGCAGTGTCGCCCCCTGCCTGTGAATCGACCATTGCCTGCGACAAAAGCGCCAGTGTGCTGTTAAAAGCACTACGGCTTGCTTTCTGGCGTGCCTTTCCCTTTAAAAGCATCGCCTCCGTAAGCTGCTTTCCGATACGCATAATCGGATTTAAGCTGGAAAGCGGGTCCTGAAAAATCATGGCAATTTTATCGCCTCTGATGCGGTAGAAATCTTCCTCCGACACCTTTAGCAAATCCATACCATCGTATATGATGGAGCCGCCCTCTATGATGGAGTTACCCGCCAGAATACCAAGAATCGCCTTACTTGTCACGGACTTACCGGAACCGGACTCTCCCACGACCGCAAGGGTCTCCCCTTCTTTTAAGTCAAAGCTGATATTCCGGACCGCCTGTACCTTTCCGCCGGGCGTCCGAAAGGAAATCACAAGGTTATTCACCGATAATTTATTTTCCATTTGTTAATCCTCCGTGCCTCTTAAGGATGGGTTGAAAGCGTCGCGAAGACCGTTTCCGAACAGGTTAAAGGAAATCTCCAGCAGAGAAATATAAATCGCCGGAAACAGTATAATGTGCGGATACGTCGTAAGCGAGGACTGTCCGGAGGACAGCATACTGCCTATGGACGACATCGTGGAGGAATCCAGGTTTACAATTCCCAGATAGGTCAGCGTTGACTCTGAGAAAATAACGCCGGGAATCACCAGCACGGCGCTGGTAATCAGCGTACCCAGCGCATTAGGAAATATGTGCTTAAACATCAGTCTTGCATCGCTTGCGCCGAGGGTCCTCGCCGCCAGAATATACTCCTGCTTTTTATAACGGTAGAACTGCATACGGGTGGAGCTTGCCATGCCAATCCAACCCGTGGTGACAAAGGCAAACAAAAGCGCAGGCACCACACCCACCTTCTGCGCCAGATGCAGTTGGAACAAGGTAGTGACTACCATAAAAGGAACGCCGCTCAAAATATCCGAAATACGTTCCATGACAATGTCAACCGCGCCGCCGTAATAGCCTTCGATTGCACCGTAAATGGCGCCGATAATCAGATTGATAACGGATACGCACAGTGCAAGCAGGAGACTGAAGCGCGCCGCACCTGCCAGTCTCGTGATAATGTCCTGTCCGAAATTGTTCGTTCCGAAAATAAAGGAAGGCTCGAAGCCATAACGGTACTGGAAATAGGTGTAGGTGAACACACGCACTTTAAAGGACATGGCGGTGGAGCTGCCTGTCACCTGCGCATAGCGGTAGGAGCCGTCGTCTCCTTCGATGCGCAGACTGTTGTAATCGCCGTCGTTGCCGCTGGTTTTGTAGAGAGGCACAAAATTTCCTTCCTTGTCGAGCTTTGCAGCGCCCTTCGGCGTACACTCATACCAAATATTGGCATTGTTTTTCATGGATTCAATTTTAAAGCTGGAGGTATTGACTGCCGGATAAATAACCTGAATCCCTGTCTCATTCTGCCAATCCTGTATTGCCTGATATTCCGCAGGTGTGAGAGTCAGATAAACCATACCGTTTTTGATATAGGAATCCGTCCGCACATCATAATAAGTCGTATTGGTGGTACTGGTAGGGTCTTCGTAATCCGCTCTGAACACCTCCACTGTCGGATTCATGCCTGTCTCCTCGGCAAGCGCTCTGCGGGCGTTGTAATCCGTTGCGTTCAGCGTCTCATTGGAACAGCCATCCCAGCCTGCCCACGCAAAAAGACTCCACTTGGGAAGCAGCTTTCCATACTGCAGATAGGTCGTGTCTGTCGGGTTCTTGGTGTAGTTGTTACTGCAGAAAATTGGTATAAAAATTGCAAACAGTACCAAGC
>CAMWUP010000353.1 GCA_947177465.1 uncultured Lachnospiraceae bacterium | reverse complement strand
GGTCTATTTGGAAGCCGGAGAGCATGAGGTCACATTATCAAAATACTGGGGCTGGATTTATCTGGATTATTTAGAGGTGCTTACCTCGGTGCCGATAGACAACCGCATTTATGAGGTCAATGCAGGGCTTTGCAATCCCAATGCCTCCGACGAGGCGAAGAGGCTTTACAGCTATTTATGCGATATCTATGGTGAAAAGTTTTTGTCGGGGCAGTATTGTGATACCGGTCAGAACGGCAAGGAATTTCAGGTAATCCGAAAGGCGACCGGTAAGACTCCGGCGGTAATAGGTCTGGATTTTATTGAATATACGCCTTCACGTGTGGAGAACGGAAGTAAGGGCATGGCGACGGATATTGCGATTAATTTTTGGGAGAGCGGCGGCATCGTGACCTTCTGCTGGCATTGGAATGCACCTTCCAAATATCTGACCGGACAGTGGTACAGCGGTTTTTATAATGATTACACAAACATTGATTTGGCAAAAATCATGAGCGGCGAGGACACAGAAGGCTATGACCTGCTGATGAAGGATATAGACGCTATCGCGGAGCAGCTTCTGATTCTGCAGGAGGCGAAGGTTCCGGTGCTGTGGAGACCGCTGCATGAAGCAAGCGGCGGCTGGTTCTGGTGGGGAGCGAGCGGACCTGAGGCATATAAACAGCTTTACATATTGCTTTATGAGCGTCTTACCAATGAATATGAACTGAACAATCTTATCTGGGTGTGGAACGGGCAGGATGCCGAATGGTACCCGGGAGACGAATATGTGGACATTATCGGTGAAGACATCTACCCGGGAGAAAAAGTCTACAATTCACAGATTGCTGCGTATTTGAATGCGGCGACAAATTACAGCACCGAAACTAAACTGGTCTACATGACGGAAAACGGATGCATTTTTGATCCGGACCTCGCAAGGCGCGACGGAGCGATGTGGGGAATGTGGTGCACCTGGTCCGGCGAGTTTGTGGCAAAGGATGTTTCTGTGTTTACCCTGAGTGAGCAGTATACAGAAGAATCCATGCTGATTAAGGCGTATGAGGATGAGGATGTTATCACACTCGAGGATTTACCGGACTTGAAGACGTATGAAATCCGCAAGGATTTGAAGTAGAAGGCGCATAAGTGAACTTGCGATATGCAGGGGGTATAAAAATAAAAGAAGAAAGAGGTATGGGTATGAAACCGAGGAAAACCGGCAAAAAAATCATGTCAATGATGCTGACGGCTGCCATGATTCTGTCCCTGCTCCCGATGGCAGGAATGGAAAGCCATGCAAAGACAGACCTTTCGATGGATGAGTTTGACGAGATTATCAGCACATACAATATCGACGACTCTATTCCTTCCTACAAGGATTACATGGAGCAGTACGGAAATGAGAATCGCCCCAACAGGACGATTGAGGTTCCGGCAGACAGGTATGTGCGGTATGAAGAAAGCGATCAGGAAGCAGTTCCTTCCATATACAGTGATTTTGAGGGAATGGCGGGCGACAGCGTTCTGACCGGAGAAGACTCACTGATTGAGTTTGAGGTCGATGTGCCGGAAAGCGGTCTCTACAATCTTTCGGTGGTGTATTATCCTGTAGAGGGCAAAAACTCTGATATAGAAAGAAGTGTATTTATAGACGGCAAACTGCCTTTTGAGGAATTGTCACGTCTTACCTTCCCCAGAGTCTGGACCAATTATGTGGAGGACTCCTACATAAATGAAAACGGTATTAGGGTTATGAACTGGGAAAAGGATAATCAGGGCAACGACGTTAAGCCGAAGACCATGGAGATTCCGGAGTGGCAGAGCAGATACCTTTATGACAGCAACGGTTATATCACGGAACCGCTCGCCATTTATTTGGAGAAGGGTACGCATACCATATCCATGCTGTCCTTAAAGGAGCCGATGCTGATTAGTAAGCTGGTACTGAATACTGAGGGTGCGATTGCTTCTTATGCGGAAGTAAAGGCGGCATGGGACGCGGCGGGCGCCGTAAACACAACGGGCAACGTCATTATGCTGGAGGGTGAGTATGCAGTAAAGACTTCTTCCCAAATGCTGTATCCCCAGCAGGATCAGTCCTCGCCTTCCGTTTCTCCTTCCAGTGCCAAAGAACTGTTAAACAACTCTATCGGCGGCAATTCCTGGAGACTTGTAGGACAGTGGATTGAGTGGAGCTTTGAAGTGCATGAAGCGGGCTATTATAATATCGCCCTTTACGATAAGCAGAACTTTTCGCGAGGCATCCATGTGTCAAGGCGTATCACCATAGACGGGGTAGTGCCCTTTGAGGAGATGTCCGACTATGCTTTTGCATACGGGCAGAGCTGGCGTGAAGATGTGCTTGCCGATGAAAACGGCGACGCTTATATGTTTTATCTGGAGGCAGGAACGCATACCCTTCGTATGGAAGTGGTGCTTGGTGAGTTCTCCGAAATTGTAGGTCTGGTAGAGGATTCCGTACAGCAGCTCAACAGCATCTACAGGCAGGTTATCAAGGTGACCGGTGTGAAGCCGGATACTTACCGAGACTATCAGCTTGCGGCAGTTCTGCCGAATCTGCATGATGAGCTTGTGGAAGCGAGGGACACGCTGGATGAAGCACTTGCGCTGCTTGAGGTAGTGGCAGGTAAAAACACAGATAAAAAGACCGTGCTTCTTACCATGCGTGACCAGTTGAACGATTTGATTAAGGATGAAGAGTACTTTGTACGTACCATAACTTCCTATAAGATAAACGTCAGGGCGCTCGGTACATGGATTACACAGGTTATCAGCCAGCCCCTGCAGGTGGACAGAATTTATATCTATTCTCCCGGGGAGAAGATTAAATATGATAAGACAGGGTTCTTTTCAAGTGCAGGCTACGAAATCAAGAGATTATATTATTCTTTTGTAATTGATTATAACAACATCGGCAGTGTCAATGAGGACAGCGCGGAAGGCGGAGAATCCATTACCCTGTGGATTGGCTCCGGACG
>CAMWUP010000352.1 GCA_947177465.1 uncultured Lachnospiraceae bacterium | reverse complement strand
TTATGATAGCAGCCGGCGCGCAGAATGCACTCAGCGTCATTTTGATTTCCCTGTTTCAGGCGGGGGATAAAATTGCGGTTGATGAATTTACCTATACCAATTTCAAGGGGCTGGCAAATCTGCTGCACATTCAGTTGCTTGCCGTCTGTGCCGATGAACACGGCATGCAGCCGTCCGCACTGGCAGCGCTGTGCAAAAACAGTGAAATAAAGGGTGTATACCTTATGCCTACCTGCAGTAACCCAACCGGTATTTTTATGCCGCGGGACAGGCGGAGAGAGCTTGCGGAAGTGGCGCGGCAATACGGTCTTCTTTTGATTGAAGACGACATCTATTCCTTTCTTGCGCCGCCGGATGCAGAGCCGTTTTTCTCAATGCTGCCGGAGTACACGATTCACATCTGCAGTCTGTCAAAATCTTTATGCGCCGGACTGCGGGTTGCTTTTGTGGCATTTCCGGAGCAGTATCGTGACAGACTGGTATCCGGTATGCTCAATATGAACTTGAAAACAGTATCCTTTAACGCCGAAATTATAGCAGAATTGATTGACAGCGGTAAAGCGGATGAAATTGTAAAGAAAAAGGCAGCGCTGGCAAAGAAAAGGAATCAAATCTACAAAATGTATTTTCCGGTAGAGGAAGAGAAGCTTGCGCGGTTTTTCCATTGGGTCAGACTTCCCTCACACCTGACAAGCGAAGAAGCGGAACTGGCGGCGATGCAAAAAGGCGTTCATATTTTAGGCTCACACAGATTCCAACAGGGAAACCAAAGCGGCGCAGCTTATGTACGCCTTTCCATCGTTTCTCCCGACACGGAAGAAGAGCTGTCTCTTGCGTTGGAAATTTTGAGAAAAATATTAGGAGAGCCGCAAATGTCCTTTGTGGTGTAAGGGAAAAAGTGTGAAAAATAGATTGCAGTCCCAATAAAAATATGCCAAACTGATGTCAGGTTTTATATGTTACAATCCTTTTGAACTGATAAAAACACAGACAGTTGAAAGGAGAAAATATATGGGCAGACCAACAACGAAGGCAGATTTACTGGAGGCGGCAGCAGCCAATTACGAGAAAATGAACGCGCTTATTTCTGCTATGACGGAAAAGGAATTAGCAACACCCTTTGACTTTGCAGGGGATGAAAAAAAGAAAGAGGCGCATTGGAAGCGGGATAAAAATCTGCGTGATATTCTGATTCATCTCTATGAATGGCATCAGCTTCTGCTTCAGTGGGTGCAGGCAAATCAAAACGGCGATGACAAGCCGTTTATTCCAAAGCCATATAACTGGAAGACATATGGAAATATGAATGTTACGTTTTGGGAAAAGCATCAGAACACAACCTTGGAAGAGGCAGAAAAAATGCTTGCAAAATCCCACAAAGAAGTCATCAGCCTGGCAGAAACTTTTTCTAATGAGGAGCTGTTTTCAAAGGGCGTATACAAATGGGTCGGAGGAAGCACATTGGGCTCTTATTTTGTCAGCAACACAGCAAGTCATTATGAGTGGGCGATGAAAAAATTAAAGGCACACAAAAAGCAGTGTACTTTGCGCTGAGCAGCGCTATTACAGGGCGGCGTTTTGGAGTTGATTGAAAATGAAGCTATATGACAAAAAACAGATAGACTGGAAACATATTTTATTTGACAACAAGGCGCTGTTCTGGCTGCTTTTTCCAATCATCATAGAGCAGCTTTTAAACTCCCTTATGGGAATGGCGGACACGATGATGGTCTCGACTGTCGGAAGTGAGGCAATATCGGCGGTGTCGCTTGTGAACGCAATCAACAACCTTGTTATACAGGTATTTTCGGCAATGGCAGCAGGAGCTGTCATTATCTGCTCGCAGTATATCGGCAGGGGTGAGAAAGAGGAAAGCAACAAGGCGGCGGGACAGGTTGTGATTACGGTGTGTGTGATATCGCTCTCCATCACGGTGTTTTGCGGTTTGGGCGGAGAGCGGCTTCTGCATCTTATATTCGGGACAGTGGAAGAAGCCGTAATGGAAAATGCGCTGCTCTACTTTATGATAACCATTATTTCCTATCCGTTTCTGGCATTGTTCAGCGCAGGGGCGGCGTTTTACAGGGCGTCGGGCAATTCCGGGTTCCCGACGAAGGTATCTGTCATTTCAAATGTCATAAACATTGTGGGTAATACATTGTTTATCTATGGTCTTAAGTGGGGAGTGGCGGGGGCGGCCATTGCCACACTACTGTCAAGAGTGTTCAGCACAGTTGTGATTTTTTACTGCCTGAGAAAGGGAGGACAGACAATTGTAGTAAGGGATTATCTGAAAATCCGCCCTGACATGCAGCTTATTGTAAAAATAATGGCAATAGGGATTCCGGCGGGTATTGAGAATGGTATGTTTCAGTTTGGAAAGCTTGCGATTCAGTCCACGGTATCGACGATGGGAACACTGGCGATATCGGCGCAGGCGATGACGGATATTCTTGAGATGGTAAACGGCATTTTCAGCAACAGTGTGGGTATCGGGCTTATGACAGTGGCAGGTCAGTGTATCGGTGCGCGCAGAAAGGAAGAGACAAAGTATTATATCGTAAAGCTGATGGGCATCGCATGGATAGGAGTACTTGTCTCTTGTCTTTTGGTGCTTGCCATTACAAAGCCCGTGACATGGATTAGCGGCATGGAGCCGGAAGCGGCAAAGCTGTGTTTTGAACTGGTGGCAGCAATGACAATCGTAAAACCGCTGGTGTGGGTAGGCGCGTTTGGCTTACCATACGGACTCAGGGCGGCAGGCGACGTCAAGTTTTCCATGATAGTTTCTGTCAGTACCATGTGGTGCTGTCGTGTGGCACTTTGCGTTTTCCTTGTAAAGACATTTCACCTTGGGCTGATAGCAGTGTGGATTGGAATGTTTACCGACTGGATTGTCAGGGCAGTCATCTTTTCGGTCCGTTTTTTGAGTGGAAGGTGGCTTCCTAAGGATATGTAAATCCGTAAAATTCAACCTCGTAAGAC
>CAMWUP010000351.1 GCA_947177465.1 uncultured Lachnospiraceae bacterium | reverse complement strand
CCTCTGACCCTAATCCCATTTTTCTCAGGCGGTCTGGGCGTCATCCATTCCAGCGCCAGACTATCCCCCGTTCCAAATAGATTTTCAGTCAAATCCTCCCCCTCTTCTTCCCCATTTGACAAGGCCGGCTTTCGCTGCAGTACACTAGGACCCTTTAAACAATTGACGATCGGCCATCCGTCCGCCGTCCATGTAATTGGGTCAAGAGCAGTTTCTCTCCCAAGAATACTATATGCGCCGTCCAGCATGCGTCCACACAAATAAACCATGTACCATCCGTCCGGCGTCTGCACCGGCTTTCCATGGCCACAGCGCTGTATCGGAGCCGTTTTATCTTTCTGACGCATGATGGGATTGTATGGGCAGGGTTCATATACGCCAAACAACTCGCGGGAACGGGATACTGTAATTCTGTGTCCCTCTCCCGTGCCCCCCTCCGCTTCAAACAAATAATAATATCCATCTTTCTTTAAAAGATGCGGTCCCTCCGGCGCCCTCTTCTGGTCACCATAAAACAAGAGGGTTGCCGGTCCGATTTGCCGGTCAGCATTTTCACTGATTTCAAATATTCGTGCGCCGCGGTTTAAGAGCATATACCGTCTCCCGTCATCATTGGTAAAGATAGACGGGTCAATGCCATCTTCATCCAGAAAAACAGGTTCACTATAGGGACCCTCCGGTTTGTCGGAGGAAACTACCATCTGCTTTCTGTAAACCGTGCCCGTGTCATTAAGCCGGTAAGTGGCGCAAATATAAAATCTTCCTTTATAATAGGAAATATCAGGCGCCCAATAGCCCCTGCCGCCCTCCAGTTCGTCGAGGCGCGCCCACTCGGGATTGGTAATGGCATAACCGATAGTCTTCCAGTGAATCAAATCTCTGGAATGAGAAACCGGAATACAGGGAAAAAAGATAAAGGACGAATTTACCATGTAATAGTCATCGTCAACCCTGACAATGGAAGGGTCGGGATAAAAGCCTGTGCGAATGGGATTTCGATAGGCTTCCGCATAGGTAAAACCGGTTATCTTCTCAAAAAAAGCTTCTATTTCTTTAAAACCGCTCTGATGTGCAATATCATAGGGTGTTATCAAATCACAGTCCCCCGACACAGGGGACATGCCCACCCGCTCCACCAGATAGCGGACTAATTCCAAATTACCCGATATGGTTCCATAGTGCAGGATGTTTCTATGATTTTTATCCGTGACATTCATACTGGCACGGGAATATTCCACAATATATTTTACAAGTGTAAGATTGCCTGTCCCTGCCGCCACAAAGCTCATGGGCAGTCCCTCTTCACTGACAGTATCCACGATAGGCGGGGCTTCTACAAGCAGCCTTTCCACCTCGGATACATTTTCATCCAAAATAGCCTTTTCTATTTCCGATTTCAAATTTACACCCTCCCTGGTGCAAAACAACCACCGGACAAGCCGGTGGCTGCTTTGATATAATTTAGTCGTTGAGAGTTTGATAAGTGCACCTTTAACAGTCTAATCCGTCTAACAGTAAATCCCCGTAAATGCCCCCCAACTCTTTTAGACCTCTTGCAATGCATCCCGCATAAGTGACTGCGCCTTCATACTTTAAATGTGTATCGTCGGTAAGCCCTTCCGGATGAGAAGCATATCGCCCAGCCGGTAAATGCATATACCATTCCTTCGTTTTCTCCGCTCCTGTCTCTGCAAGCTTTTCTCTGCTCATGGTACAGAGATCAATCATCGGCACATTGAAAGCTTCCGCAGCCCGTTTCATTGCCACAACATAGCTCGCATGTTCCCCTGCCTGCAAAATTCCTTCCTCATTAAAGCACCTTCTCTCTACCGGTGAAATCAACACCGGTATGGCCTGCTTTTCCCTTGCCGCATTGACAAATGTCTCAAGGTTCGCCGTAAAGGTAGAAAAAGGTTCTGTATACCTTGCAGGGTCCTGCTTCTTTTCATCGTTGTGACCAAACTGGATAAAAAGGAAATCTCCCGCTTTTATCCGGTTACAAATGACTGAAAATCTGCCTTCATCAAGAAAGCTCTTTGTACTTCTGCCATTTTTTGCATGATTCTCTATCCTGATTTCCGGTTTTACAAACAAGTGAAACACCTGCCCGATACCCGTCTGCGGATAGGTCAGAATACTGTTGTACTGCACGGTGGAATCACCTGCCCAGTAAATCACAGCCATAGGCTTCCTCCATCCACGCTATTATTCCTTTACCGCACCAATATTAACACCCTTAACAAAGTACTTCTGCAGCATCGGGTACAGAATCATGAAAGGAATGATGACAATGATAATCGCTGCATTTTTCAGCGTATTCTCTGTCGCATTTCCTCCTACCGTCGGCAATTCGCTACCCATAACCATACCACGCAGCTTCATCTGGAAGTTGTAGAGTTTGGAATCCAGAATATACAGTTTATAGTGTGTATAGTCATTCCAGTAAGAAACTGCAAACATCAGTCCGATGGAAGCAAGCGCTGCCTTGGACATAGGGAGCACAATCCGAAGGAAGGTCTGCATAGGCGAGCAGCCGTCCAATGTCGCCGACTCATACAAACTGGCAGGAATCCCCTCAAAGAAGTTCCTCATCAATACCAGATTGTATACATTCAGCGCAGGGAAAAGGATAACCACCCACAGAGTATTGGTTAAATGCAATCCCTTCAAAACCAAATAGGTAGGAATCATACCGCCGTTAAAAATCATGGTAAAGAGCAGCATATTTGCAAAAAGGGTACGTCCCGGCATTTCCCACTGAATCAACACATAAGCGCCTAGTGTTGAGAGGGTCAGCGCAAGCAGCGTGCCGACAACAGTGGTCAGTACAGAGATTAAAATTGCGCGGGACAAAGTCGGATTTCTGAAAATCTGCGCATATCCTTCAAAGCCAAATTTTTCCGGCCACATTTTCATACCATACGCTGTCTTTAAGTCAAAAGAGTCCACCAGCACCTTCCACAGCGGAACCAAAATAATCACCCCC
>CAMWUP010000350.1 GCA_947177465.1 uncultured Lachnospiraceae bacterium | reverse complement strand
GGATGAGGTTTTTTATTTTGAGAGCGTGGACAACGCGGTTTATGCTTACCTGTCCGATGCGGTTTACCGCATACAGGAAAGTCTTTCTGAGATAACGGCGCGGTGTGAGGGAAACGGATTCCTGCGCTGTTCCCGCACCATGACAATCCATATCGATAAGATAGAATGGCTGAAAAGTGAGTCGGGCAGCAGGATTCGCGCCTTTTTAAGCAACGGGGAAACGGTTATGATATCGAGAAAATATGCGAAGGCGCTGCGGGCTGTGCTGAAGAGAGGAAGGGGGAGAGGTTATGCATAAACAAAGACGCGTGGAGCGGTTTCGCAAATATCTGGACACAGAAGTACAGGTTGAGTATAAAGCATGTCTTTACTTTTTTTGTATTCTTTTCTTTTACTGCTGTTATCTGCTTTTTCAACAGGTATATGCGGCAAGCATCCTGCACATGGCGGAGATGATTTTCAGCGCCTATGTCATAGGGTATATACAGGTTTGTCTGCTGGGAAATTTTGATGAAGCGGAGCGTTTCGGCGCGAGGGAGCTTTTATCGGCAATGGGCTGTACGGCGGTATATGCTTTGCTCAGTTATGTCTGCGGCTGGTTTGACAAAAAGATTGGCGTCACAATCGGTTTTGCCGCTTTTTTACTGATAGGTTACGGTGGTCTGCTTCTTGTCAACAAAATCAAAAGAGGGACGGAGACAAGGAAACTCAACGAGATGCTCAGGGTTTATAAAAAAGGGGAAGAAGAGAGGAAGGAAAATGTCGGAGAAAGCGATTGAAATTTATGGATTGACAAAAAGCTATGGAAAAAAACGCGGTGTGCGGGATATTTCTCTTGTGGTAGAAAAGGGGGATGTATTCGGCTTCTTAGGTCCCAACGGCGCGGGCAAATCTACCACAATCCGCTGTCTTTTGGGGATGCTGCATTTTGAAGCCGGAGAAATCAGCATTTTGGGCAGGAGAACGGGGGAGGCGCAGAGGGAGATTCTGCGAAATATTGGCTATATGCCTTCGGAAGTGATGTTTTACCCTTCCATGACAGCAGAAAAAGTGATAAAGCTGGCGGCAGATTTAAGGGGTATGGATTGCGGGACGGAAGCGGCGCGCCTCTGCGACAGGCTTTTGGTGGACGGAAAAAAGAGGATATCAGAGCTGTCCCTGGGCAATCGTAAAAAAGTGAGCATTGTCTGTGCCATGCAGCACAAGCCGGCGCTTCTCATTCTGGACGAACCAACCTCCGGTCTGGACCCGCTTATGCAGGAGGCATTTTTTGAACTGCTTATGGAAGCGAACCATGCGGGCGCCACATGCTTTCTTTCCTCTCATGTGCTGACGGAGGTCAGACAGTACTGTAAGCATGCTGCCGTCATCCGGGATGGCAGTCTGGTACGGGTGGATACGGTGGAAAGCTTGTCCAAATCTACGCTGCGGAAAGTTAAGCTTTCCGGCGTAAGCGGGGCGCCGGCGCTTTCCGGAATCGAGGAAGTAAGGAAGGAGCAGGGTGGCGTTTCTTTTTCCTATAGCGGCGATATGCAGAAGCTTCTTACCGCGATTTTGGCGCTTTCTCCAAAGGATGTGCTGATAGAGGAGCCCTCGCTGGAGGAAATGTTTATGCAGTTTTATGAGAAAGGGGAAGAGAAAAATGGTGTTGTTTCTGCATGAATGTAAACTGAATAGAAAGAGTCTGCTGGTGTGGGCGCTGTGTGTGGGAGTATTATGCTTTGCCTGTCTGCTTTTGTACGACAGTCTTGCGGATTCCATGGGAGACGTGTCAGAAATGTTTTCCGATATGGGCGCGTTCAGCGCAGCGCTGGGGATGGATAAGGTGAATATCGGAACGCTGGAGGGGTATTATGCGGTGGAAATAGCCATTATGCTTTCACTTGGGGGAGGGCTGTTTGCGGCGATGACGGGAAGCGCGCTTGTGGCAAAGGAGGAGGAGGGGCATACTTCGGAATTTTTGAACACGATGCCGCTTTCCCGTACCGGCATTTTGCTTGCAAAGTATGCGGCTATGGCGCTTTTGATATTCCTGTTCGAGCTGATAACCCTTTTCTGTGTTCTGGCGGGGTTTTCCTGCATGGGAGAAATGCCGCATATGGCAAACCTGCTGCGGTATCACGGCGCAGCGTTTCTGATGCAGCTTGAGATTGGCAGTATTTGTTTTCTGCTCTCTGCCATATGCCGAAAAAAGCCGACAGGAGCGGCGCTTGGGCTTACCATATTTTTCTATATGCTGGATTTGCTCTTAAGGGTGGTGCCGGCGCTGGAATTTGCAAAATATATTACGCCGTTTTACTTTGCAAATGCGGCGGATATCTTTTCTGAAAACGCGGCAAATATTCCTCTGCTCGGAACCGGAGCGGGAGACTGTGCGACTTTCCTTGCGGCGGCGCTGTTGTTGTACGGAAGGCGGGATATAGCCGGATAACGTTAGACGGTTTTCAAATGCAGCAAGGTAGGAGTACGGCATGGTAACGGGTCAAATCCGGCTTGTAAAGAGATGTCCGCTATGGTAAAATCGTAATAAAAAACGTATATGCGGAAAAAGGAGAGGAATTATGGCTTTGAAGGATTGCGAAACAAGAACGGAAGAGTTATTACAGTTTATAGGGGAAAGCCCGAGTGTTTTTCATGCGGTGGAAAGTATAAAAAAGCGGCTGCTTTCTGCGGGTTATGCAGAGCTTAAGGAGGCAGAAGAGTGGAGGCTTTTGGCAGGCGGCAGATATTTTGTGACGAGGAACGATTCTTCCATAGCGGCATTTTCCATACCGGAGGATAACGGACAGGAAGAGGAAAAAAACAGCCTTGCCAAAGTAAAGGGATTTCACATTGCGGCAGCACACAGCGATTCACCTTCCTTTAAAATCAAAGAAAATCCGGAGATGAAGGCAGAAGGACAGTATGTCAGACTGAACACGGAAAAGTATGGCGGCATGATTACTGTCTCTTATAAAACAAACCCCACCCACCCAACAAACCAATGCGTC
>CAMWUP010000349.1 GCA_947177465.1 uncultured Lachnospiraceae bacterium | reverse complement strand
ATTATATAAGTCGCCACGGATGGTATGCAAAGGGATAAGGAGAGCCCTTCGTATATCATTTTTTGCTTTTGTCAACCAAGGAGGGGAGACAGAGGCAAGGGACTAAGAAAGGGGCATAATTGCGAATTGATTCTAGCGTAATAGGAATGGATTCCGCCAGAAGATATTCCTCCACAACAGTGAGAGGCAGCCGTTTTATGGTAAGGGACTACAGAAATGGAGCGGCAAACAATTTAAATAGTGCGTTCGGCAATCTTTTCGATACGGGAGGAGAGCTTACAGGTGAGGAGAGCGCATCGGGAGAGACGAAGGACAGCAGCATGGCGTCCAGAGACACCATCGAAGAGCTGCGGGAGAGAGTGGAAAGTATGAGGAGCGGGCGCGTTACAATCCGCAATTCGGCGGCGAGCCAGTTAGACAGCTTCAGACAGACAACCATCCGCTCTATTTTCAGCATGATATTCGGCGGCGGACGGCTGGGAGGCTTTTTGTGGAACACATCGTTGTTTGCAGGCATCCGGCAGGTGTCGTCAGGAAATGCGCTTACGTTAAGCTCCGAGCAGTTTTACGAAGAAAGTGAAAGCACGGCTTTTTCTACAACCGGTATCGTGCGGACAGCGGACGGCAGGGAAATCTCCATCAATGTGGACGTTGCGATGAGCAGACGTTTTACCCAGTATTTTAAAGAAGAACTGCAAATTCCGCAGACTGTCAACACTTGTGACCCTCTGGTGATTAATTTTGACGGAGATGTTGCAGAGCTTTCCGACCAGAAGTTCTTTTTTGACATTGACGGGGACGGGGAAATGGATGAGGTGTCCTATCTGGGAAGCGGCAGCGGTTATCTGGCGCTTGACAAAAACGGAGACGGCACTATCAACGACGGCAATGAGCTGTTTGGACCGCAGACAGGCAATGGCTTTAACGACCTTGCAAAATACGATGCGGATGGCAACGGCTGGATTGACGAAAATGACCCGATTTGGTCACAGTTAAAAATCTGGTGCAAAAATGAAGATGGCACAGAGACGCTCTATACGCTGGCTGAAAAAGGGCTGGGCGCCATCTGTTTACAGAATGTAGCTACGGATTTTGCATTAAACAATGATAAAAACCAGACAAACGGCTATATTCGCAGTACCGGTATCTTCCTCTATGAGAACGGCAATGTTGGAACTGTCCAACACTTAGACGTGGCAAAATAATAAATTTTGAAAATAGAATCGTCATAGTTTTCTAAAAACCATGCGGCGCTGAAAGGCGCGTGCGTGGTTTTTTGATTTTTCTGATGTAGAAAGAATAAAATGGCATTTTAGGGCAAAACTATCCGTACAAGAAAAATGTTACAGTTTTCTAATTCTAAGTTTTTCTAATTCTAATAAGTAAAAAGGGAACAGGAAAGAAAGGACACGGATAGAAATGAACAGACAGAGCAGAAATAACCGAAACAACGGGAGAAAAGAGCGTATCGTCATGATTGCCACATCAGTCTTTGTGCTGGCGGCGCTTACTATGACAGGTCTATATGTAAAAAAGAACAGTGAGAAAAATAAGAATGACGGCTACAATATTGATTTCAGTGTGCTGGAGGATAACACGCAGAATGACAATACCGTTCAAAATAAGTATGATGAAATTAATGGGGCCGAGGATGATATCCAGCCGTTTGCCCCTTCATTGGAGGACGATTTAGACTACACGCCGATGGAGCCGGTTGACTCGGGCGAGGTACAGAATCCGCAGGCAGGGGCTGACGACACGCAGGAAGCTGATGATAAGAAACCAACAGGAACAGGAAGCACGGCGGGCAGCGGGGTCAACCCTGCGCTGGAAGAAGCGGATACGGGGAATGAAAATGACAATGCAGATGCCGGCGACGTACCTGATGGGGCGGAAGACGCCTTAAACAGTGCGGCACAGGAGGATGCCATGGACCAGGCGGCAATCGACGCAGATGCAGGGCTCCCGATTGTCAACCAGCCGGAGCCGGATTTTCAGTCAGGCGACACCCTTGTCTGGCCTGTTACGGGCAATGTACTCATTCCTTACAGCATGGACAGAACCGTGTTTTTTTCAACTCTGCAGCAGTATAAGTACAGTCCTGCCATGGTGATTGCAGCGCTGGAGGGAGATGTGATTTCCGCAGCGGCTTCCGGACAGGTAATCGATATTTTTTATGATGAGGAAATCGGAAATGCCGTTACCGTTAATATCGGAAATGGTTATAAGATTACCTATGGGCAGCTCAAGGATGTAGCCGTGACCAACGGTTCTTATGTGGAGCGGGGCAGCGTCATCGGCTATGTATCATCGCCGACCAAATATTATAGTGTGGAAGGAACCAATGTGTATTTTTCCCTTACCTTAAATGACAAGCCCGTAGACCCGATGGGTGAACTGCAGTAGGAGATATGACAAAATGTTTATTACAGGCGGACGGATTCTGACGATGGCAGGTCAGGAATATGAAAATGGAACCATTCAGATAGAAAGCGGAAAAATAATTGCAGTGCGTGAAGGCGCAATCGGAGATATGCCGGCCGGAAAGGAAAAGAAGGTACTCGACGTGCAAGGCGCATGGATTATGCCAGGGCTGATAGAAGCCCACTGCCATATGGGGATTACCGAGGAAAAGAAGGGCACGGAGGGCGATGACTGCAACGAAAATGTGGAGCCCTCCACACCTTATCTGCGCGCTGTCGATGCTATCAATTCCATGGACGCGGCGTTTGATGATGCGGTCAGAGCGGGTATTACCTCTGCCATGATAGGACCGGGAAGCTCCAATGTTGTGGGCGGACAATTTGCGTTTGTCAAAACAAGGGGGCGCTGCATAGACGACTTGATTGTCAAAGCGCCGGCTGCCATGAAGATTGCATTTGGGGAAAATCCCAAAGTCAATTATGCGGGAATGGGAAAAAGTCCTGTGACGAGAATGGCGATTGCCGCCATCTTAAGAGAACAGCTTTTTAAGGCGTTTCAGTATAAGC
>CAMWUP010000348.1 GCA_947177465.1 uncultured Lachnospiraceae bacterium | reverse complement strand
CTGTATCCGCAGACTCCCGATTTTGGAAAGCTGTTCCTCCGTCTGCGCAAAAGCCGCCTCAGAAGGCACGTCCTTTGTAAACAGGTGGGACAACGCCTCCATTCTTTCCTGTTCCTCCCTGCCGAGTGAAGCCGCCGCCTGTCTCTCTTTCAGGCTCTCTAACAGCGCTTCCTTTTCCCGCAAGCCGCGAAGCTGTTCCTGTGTGGGCAGGCCCTTCGGATATTTTTGGTACAGTACGTTTACCTTTTCCTTCTCCTCAGCAAGCGCATCGGCATAGCCGTCATAGGTCTCCCATTTCTGGCGTAAAAGGTTCCGCCTGCTCTCTGTCTTCTCTTTTTCCTCCGTCTCCCGTATCTGCCGTTCAAGCGCTTCCCGCTCCTCATACTGTCCGCCGAGAGACACTGCTATCCGGTTGAAATTTTCAATTTCCGAGTGCAGCCTGCTGATTTCTTCCCGCTGCGCCGTAATCAGACCGCCGTTTCCCCTGTCTGCCTTTAACTCCTTTCTCTTATTGTTTAACCCCTTTATAGCGGAATCATAATTGTTGTCGCTGTCCGTATTGTCCACATAACAGTTCAGCTTTGCATTGATGCCGCTCGTGGAGCCGATATCCATCTCCGCTGCAGTGACAAACACCGTGCGCTCAAACGCCTCTTCGTCCAGACCAAAAACACTCTTTCCGATTTCTTCTCCAAATTCCTCTGTGGGCGTTCCATTGCAATACACAAGCAGGCTGTCCTTTGTGCTGCTGGATTTGTCAAAAAAGCGCTCGATTCTGTACTGTTTTCCTTCCTGTTCAAAGGTGAGACTGCCGCCGAATTTCCCGCCGTCAAACGGATAAAAATGTGCTCTGTCATTAAACTGCTTCGTTCTGCCGTTTGCTGCCGGAAGCCCGTAAAACATTGCTTTCAGAAAAGAAGCCAATGTCGTTTTCCCATATCCGTTTTCTTCACAGTACTGCGTCAAGCCGTCTGCAAATGTATAATCCTTATCTTTTATCTTTCCGTAATTCTCTATATGACAGGCTGTCAGTTTCATCTTATCCTCCATCCCGCAGCGTTATACCCTAATCTCCATCCCGCAGAGCCTTAAGCCCAACGCTGATTATCTTCTGTTTCTGCTCGTCGGTATATTCCTGTCCGGCAAGCACCGTCCGGATAAATTCACCGCGAAGCGATATATCGCCCGTCAAGGCGTCCACGTCAAATTTCCGCAAAGTCTTGTCCTTGACGGATACAAAATAGAATCTCGGTGAAAGCAGCCGCTCAACCTCCTTTGCCAATCCATCATTGTCAAAGGAAAGCTCACCCGTCAGATAAATTCGCAACATATCCTCTTTCGGATACTGCAGTTGTTCTGCCACCCTCTGATAGGCGTTATAGATTCCGTCCGCACCGCTGATATCCACAGAAACCGCTTCTATTTTGCGATAGGAATTGGGAATAAACCTGCTCTCGGTCTTATCCCCGATATCAAGGAGAACAAAACCCTTCTCTCCGATTTCATCAAAACCGCGCCCCTCCAGACAGCCGCAGTAAGCATACCTTCCCCGCTCGTCCAGGCTGCCCTCCGAATAGGAATGAACATGCCCCAGCGCAAGATAATCGATATGCTTATTGCGCAGCTTGGACAGATTGATTTTGTCCATTTCCGCCGCCGCTGCAATCTGTCCGTGGAGCATCACAATATTTTTCTTTGCCGGCTCTAAATGTAGTGTTGTATAAAGCGAAACCGCGTTTTCCGGCGCCATCTCAATGCCGGAAACCATAATTTCCCCGTAAACATAGCTTTTCCACTCCGTGCCAAAGGTTTTCAGGTTGTCCAAATCCGATTCTGTGTAGGACTCCTCGCTGTCATGGTTGCCGCGCAAATATAAAAAATCAATTTCAGGATTGTTTTTAACAACACTGTAAAAAAATGCTTTGTCTTTTTTGAGCGGTCTGTCCGAGTCAAATACATCGCCGGACAACAGAATTACCCTGACCCCCTCATTTTTTGCATACTGCACCATGCGCTCAAAGGAAACACGAACCTCATTTTTTCTTTCGTCCGCCTTTTCCTTCGGCAGCTTCGCTTCCATTTTTGAGCCTAGATGAATGTCTGCGCAGTGTATCATTTTCATTTGTATTTCTCCCCCGTTTTATTATCATCCATGCCTTTTTATACTATCACAAATCCCTCTTTGGAGCAAGAAAACGCGCCGTTACCTTCTGTAAACGCTCTTGCATACGAACTCCGCCAGGTAGGTGTATTATCTTTACGTTATCTGCGAAACATGCTAAAATGAAATTAGTTTATTGGTAATTGCAAAGTTCCAAAAACATGCTGTTGTCATTGTACGCATGGTATATTCCAACGCAATTACCTATTTAAAATCAGCTTAGCATGAAAGGAACGGGCACATATGGACACAGACAAGAAAGAAGCCCGTAAGCTGCAATGGAAATAAACTGACAGAAAGGATTTATTTTATGGAAGCAAAAGATATCAGACTCGGCAAAGCAAAATTGGAGGATTGGAAGGACTTGTATGTAAACATTTGGTCAAGACCGGAAAGCGCCCGCTATATGCTGTGGCGTGTAGCGGAAAGTGAGGAAGAAGCGAAAGCACGCATGGAAAAAAGCATAGTCTGGCAGGAAGCGCACGAAGCCTATACTATCTACGAGAAAGAAAGCAGTCAGGCAATCGGCTTTGCCGGAATGACGGAAATCAGGCCGCATGTCTGGGAGGATACCGGAATCGCTCTGGGGCCTGCCTATGTCGGCAGGGGATACGGCAAACAAGTGCTGCGGCTGTTGATGGAACGCGCCGCCTCTTTGGGCGCAACAGAGTTCATCTGCTCTGCCCGCTCTCAAAACACAGCCTCCAAAGCCCTTATCGCATCCTGCGGCTTTTCCTTCCAATACACGGAGACCCGAACAGACCCGCGTGACGGAACGTCTCACGAGGTTGAATTTTACGGATTTACATATCCTTAGGAAGCCACCTTCCACTCAA
>CAMWUP010000347.1 GCA_947177465.1 uncultured Lachnospiraceae bacterium | reverse complement strand
TCTGAGGACGGAAATCTGGACAGGCAATGGTTGCAATGGTATTGCCGCCGAATGCCGGACGGGTCATCAGAAGCTGGTTGTGCTTCTGCTCAATGTTAGGCTTGGGTTCCAGAGGAAAATCGCCGATATCAAGCTGTGTACAGTCTGCCGTCAGACCTGTATGGATTCTCGCGGAAACGCGGGGACCTAAATCACGTCCGATTGCGGTTGCACCAACCAGGAATATCTCCGGTTTATATTTTTCAATGACAGAAGCCAATGCATGTGCATAGGGCTCTGTTCTGTACTCCTTTAACTCGGGGTCGTCCACCACGATAACCCTGTCCGCACCGTATGCTGCAAGCTCATCTGCAAGACCTTTCACATCGCTGCCGACCAAAACTGCGGTCACTTCCGTACCCAGATCACCCGCAAGGCTTTTTCCCTTGCCAATCAGTTCAAAAGCGATGCCGCTGATTTCATTATCTACCTGCTGCGCAAAGACAAATACGCCTTTATATTCTTCTAAATTCATCATTTCCTCGCTTTCTGCCGCCAAAGCGGCACATGTTATAGAGCTTAAATTACATGTTTTTCTTTTAACTTGCCTACAATATAATCTACGGATTCAGAAGGATCCAGAACAACCTTTTCTCCGGCACCCTTTCTTACCTTATTGGAAGCCTTTGCAATCTGGGTAGGTGAACCCTTTAAGCCTAAGTTGGAGTCATCTACATCCACCAGATTTGCTCTTCCCCATGTGGTAATCTCTTGCCTAACGGCATCAAAGATACCGCCCGGGGTCATGTAACGCGGCTCGTTCAACTCAGAAAGCGCCGTAATCAGGCAAGGCATCTGTGCCTTTAACACATGGTATCTGTCATCAAACTGACGCTCTACGATTACGCTGTTTCCTTCGATATCAATCTTCTGCGCATAGGAAATAACTGGAATTCCCAGATGCTCGGAAATCTGCGGTCCTACCTGTGCGGTATCGCCGTCGATTGCCTGACGTCCTGTGATAATCAAGTCATATTCCAGATTGCGGATTGCGCCTGCCAGTGTCTGGCTGGTTGCCCATGTATCTGCACCGCCGAGTACGCGGTCCGTTACCAGAATCGCCTTGTCAGCGCCCATTGCAAGCGCCTCGCGAAGTATATCCTCTGCCGTGGGAAGTCCCATGGTAATAACGGTAACCTCTGCGCCGTATTTATCTTTCAGTCTCAGAGCCGCTTCCAGACCTGCCTTATCATCAGGATTCATGATAGCAAGCATGGCGCTTCTGTCAAGTGTACCGTCAGGGTTGAATTTAACGGCGCTCTTGGTATCGGGTACCTGTTTAATACAAACAACGATTTTCATTGTATTTTCACTCCTTATTTATAATATTTGCCGCAGCTAAACTTGCTGCCTATGCCTTGTATGTGCCATTACTTCAACAAATTTGCGGAGATAACCATGCGCTGTACTTCGCTGGTTCCTTCATAAATCTCGGTAATCTTTGCATCACGCATCATACGCTCTACATCATACTCTCTGGTGTAGCCGTAACCGCCGTGAAGCTGTACAGCCTTTGTCGTAACCTCCATTGCAACCTCTGCAGCATATAATTTAGCCTGTGCAGCTTCAAAGGAGTATTCCTTCTGGGTAGCCTTTGCCATTGCTGCTTTGTAAACCAGAAGCTTTGCAGCCTCTACCTTGGTCGCCATATCAGCGAGCTGGAACTGCGTATTCTGGAACGCGCCGATTGCTCTGCCAAACTGCTTTCTCTCCTGCACATAGGCGATGGTTCTCTCCAATGCACCCTCTGCAATGCCGAGTGCCTGAGAAGCGATACCAATACGTCCGCCATCCAGCGTATGCATAGCAATCTTGAAGCCCTGTCCTAATTTGCCGAGCAGGTTTTCCTTCGGGATACGGCAGTCGGTAAAGATAAGCTCGTAGGTGGATGAACCGCGGATACCCATCTTCTTTTCCTTGGTACCAAAGCTAAAGCCCGGGGTTCCCTTTTCCACGATAAATGCAGAAATTTCTTTAATCATTCTGCCGCGCTTTTCTATTGTGCCGGTCACGGCAAAGATAACGTACACGTCTGCTTCCTTGCCGTTGGTAATAAAGATTTTAGAGCCGTTTAAGATATACTCGTCGCCGTCCAAAACAGCCTTGGTCTGCTGTCCCTGCGCGTCGGTACCTGCACCGGGCTCAGTAAGTCCGAATGCACCGAGCTTCTCACCCTTTGCAAGAGGAACCAGATATTTCTGCTTCTGCTCTTCCGTACCAAAAGTCATAATCGGGTCGCAGCACAGAGAGGTATGTGCGGATACAATAACGCCTGTGGTGCCGCAGACCTTGGAAAGCTCTTCCACACACATTGCATAGGTCAGAGGGTCGCAGCCCTGTCCGCCGTACTCCTTGGGAACCGGAATCCCCAAAAAGCCCAGCTTAGCCATCTTTTCTACGGTACCGCGGGGAAATTCCTCGGTCTCGTCCACCTCTTGCGCAAGAGGCTTTACTTCTTTTTCAGCGAACTCCTTAAACAGAGTGCGCGCCATTTCATGTTCTTTTTTCAAAGTAAAATCCATGATATTATTTCCTCCATCAAATTATTTGTTCAATCTGCAACTCATGCCGCCGCACGGCATGAGTAATCCGTCTGCCTACTTTGCGTAATCGTAGAAGCCCTTGCCGGTCTTTTTGCCGAGCTTGCCTGCACGAACCATTTTTCTGAGCAGGGGATGAGGACGATACTTCGGGTCGCCCGTTTCATTCTGCAGTACTTCCATGATGGCAAGTACGATATCCAGACCAACCAAATCGCCAAGCGCCAGAGGTCCCATGGGATGGGAAGCGCCAAGCTTCATTGCTTCGTCGATATCCGCTACGCTTGCGATTCCATCCGCATAAATGCCGATTGCTTCATTAATCATAGGAATCAGAATTCTGTTTACCACAAAACCGGGAGCTTCCTTTACTTCAACAGGCGTCTTGCCGATTTCGGAAGCGATGTTCTTAATCTTCTCTACCAGCTCAACCGG
>CAMWUP010000346.1 GCA_947177465.1 uncultured Lachnospiraceae bacterium | reverse complement strand
GTATTGTTCCGACCGCATGCGGTCGGAACAATCAGAGCTGCTATTAATAATACTGCCAGTTGTTTTTTCATAGTCACCACTTTATTATTTGGTATTTACCACAACGATTTCAGATACAGATACCGTTCCTTCCGGACCGCCTGCAGGGTAAATCCAAAGCTTAATCTTGCACTGCTCGCCATAGATATCCTTGAAGTCATCGCCGAGAGCTTCTGTCAGTTTAACGCCTGCATACTTATTCCATTTTAAGTTGTTGTCGTTGATGATATAGAGACCCCATTCATGGTCTGCAATCGGATTTTCGGGAACAATCTTCATACCCCAGTTATAACCGTCAGGATTTTCAAAAATCTGCGCCAGAATCATAGGCTCCTTGGACAAGTCAATTTCAAAATAACCGGATTCCACACCGCCCCAGCCGTCTGCTGCCGCTTTAATCGTTACATAGCCGTCTGCATCGTTGGTGGATTCTACGGTTCCTGCGCCGCTTCCCTCAGAAGGCGTCTGCATGGAGCCCCATGACGCGATATCCTTATAGGTAAAGGTCTGCGATACTTCCCAGCCGCCGCTTGCCTTTTTGTCACCACATCCGGTGAGGCAACCTGCGAGCATTACTACTGCCAAACTTGCTGCTAACAATTTTTTCATCATAATTTTTTCCTCCACTTTTTGTTGTGTTGTTTTTGATATATTTGCTTTATCCCTTTACACCGCCCATCTTTACACCTTCCATAAAGTACTTCTGTGCGTAAAGAAGAAGTGCAATAACAGGGATTAATGCCATAAAGGATGCTGCCATCAGAGGACCCCAGAGTGTCTCACCCGTCATGGAGCTGAACGACGCCAGTGCCAGCTGTATGGTATATTTGGGCTGTGAATCGATGTAAATAAGCTGTCCCAAAAGGTCGTTCCAGGTTCCCATAAAGGACCAGAGGCTTATAGTAATCAACGCCGGCTTTGCCAAAGGAACAAAAATCATGCGGAACACCTTTAAATTCCTTGCCCCGTCAATCCATGCCGCCTCTTCATAATCCCTCGGAACCGTTTCAAAATACATTCTGAGGAAGAAGATAAAGGATGCAGAGCCGCAAAATGCCGGCAATACCAGCGGTACATAGCTGTCTGAAAAGCCCAGTGCCGACCACACCATAAAGGTGGGAATCATGGTTACTTCATAGGGAAGCATCATGGTTGCCAGCATAATCATAAACAGAAAATTGCGTCCTTTAAAATGAAATCTGGCAAACCCAAACGCTACCAGCGCTGATATAAAAACCTCTCCCAGAATCTTGGGAACCGCAATAATCAGTGTGTTAAGCATACACTTGAAAATCGGCACTACCTCCAATGCCCGCGTATAATTGGCAAGGGTTACTTTTTTCGGAAGCCACCTGATTGGCATGGAGAATATTTCATTTTCAATCTTAAAGCTGGTACTTACCATCCATACAAAGGGCAATAACATAATTACCGCGCCAAAGATGGTTACCACATACCACATAACTGTTTTGATTCGTTTAAACCAGATTGCGCCTGTTGTTGTTTTTTTCATCTTTGCTCCCTCTCCATCCACCGTTACTCACTGTATACCCAGTATTTCTTTGTCCAGTTTACAATAAAGGTCAGCGCCAGTATGATGACAAAGAGCACCCACGCCAAGGCTGTCGCATATCCCATCCGGTAATGCCCGAATGCTTCTTCATATAGGTACACCATGTAAAAATTTCCTTCTTTTCCCGCACCGCCGAGCACATAGGCATCCGTAAATTTCCGGAATGCACCAATGATTCCCAGTACCAGATTGTAAAAGATAATCGGCGTCATCAGGGGAACCGTAATATATCTCACCCTCTGAAATACATTCGCACCGTCAATCATTGCCGCGCCATACAAATCCTCGGGAATATCCTTTAACGCTGCCAGATAGGTCAAAAGGCTTCCTCCTGCGCCCCACACCGCCATAATCAAATAGGAAGGAAGCACCCAGTCAGGGTCATAAAGCCAGTCAGGACCCTGTATGCCGAAGAAGGAAAGCACACCGTTGAGCAGACCGTAGCTTGGGTCTAAAATCCATTTGAATACAATGGCAACCGCCACACCGGAAACAATGGCAGGCATATAATAAATCACTCTGAAAATGCCTGCGCCCTTTCTGTTTTTCGACACCAGCACTGCCATTGTCAGCGAGGTGGCAATGATAAGCGGTACTGCAATCACCGCATATCTGACGGTTACCCAGAGACTTCTGATAAACTCCTTTGAAGAAAAGAGCATTTTATAATTCTCAATACCTGTAAACGCTGCATTCCCCACAATATCCCAATCCGTCATACTGATATAGACCGCCGCTATCATGGGAAATGCCGTAAACACAATCAGTCCTGTCAACCACGGCAGAATAAAGAAGAATCCCGCTTTTTCTCTCTTTTTCATATTTCGTCTCCATTCTTTCTGCGTCATGAAAAAATAACTCTTTTACCTTACTTGCGCTGGCTAATTAATTCTCTTGCATATGCCGCTATCTCATCCATCTCCGCCTTATAATCAAAGGTACTGTCGCTCAAAAGCTGTACATAAAGGTTGTACCAGAGCTTATCATTGATATCCGACCATTCCGGAATGTAATTTGCACTTCTTGCATACTCCATCGTGTAAGCGATGGTTTCCATTGCATTTTCTTTGGTCTCATTGATATTGATAACATTGTCAAGTGAATCCTTGACGGGAGGTGCAATCTTCCACTCAAAGAATGCCTGTGTAACGGCTTCTAAAGCCTTGTATGCCGTTTCGTCGCCTTCAAGTGACTTTGCCATTACCGTGGAAGCAGTCCAGTCAAAGCTCCATGCCCCGCCTCCATCACATACCGGCAGAGGCGCATAACCGATTTCAAACTGTTCATCTTCACTCATCGCCGCTACTTTTATCTCAAAATTATCCTGCATACCGCCAAAATACATTGCCACTCTCTGTTTTTCAAACCAGACATTTTTGTAGCCCAAACTTGAAACCTCCGCATATC
>CAMWUP010000345.1 GCA_947177465.1 uncultured Lachnospiraceae bacterium | reverse complement strand
GCAGACAAGGGAGTGTCAGCAGATTATCTCTAAAATCAAGTCAGAAAGCAGAGAAACCACACCCCCACAATCCACTCTCCACAATGACGAAAGCACACGTTTTTCCATAGTCAAGCGGAGCAAGGGGCAGTCGGCAGTTGAGAAAGCGTCATACATAAGCAGGAGTATTCTTGTCAGCGAATATGACGGGCAGGCCTACTGCCCGAAATACCATGAAGATTTAGTCCACAGCGAAATCACTCTCCCACCCAACGCACCCAAAGAATACGCAGACCGAGCCACGTTATGGAACGCTGTTGAACTGTCAGAGAAAGGACAGAAATCACCAGCTCAGTTTATAGAGGAACTGAAGAAAATATAAAAAAGAAAAGAAATTAAATTTTGCGGGATTAAACATTCATGCGTATGTCGTGAAGCTGGTATATGGAATAACTGGATTATGTTAATAATTTGTGATAAAATAATAGGAAATGACAATATAAAATGACGCGAGAAAGCAGGAAATATGATGCAGATAGCAATATGCGATGATATACAAAAAGAGCTGGAAACAATCCGGGCAGTTTTAGATGCCTATTCAAAGGTGTACCCGGAATATTATTTTGATATTGATGAATATAGGACAACCATAGATATCCTACACGCGGTGGGAAAAGGAAAAATATATGCAGTGACGGCATTTGCGATGAATGCCACGCACTATCTGGTCAAGCTGTTTTCACAGGAACCGTTTATTGTTGCATTTGATAGTGCCGTAAAGACAACAGAGGATTGGGATTTTCTTTCCTTTGCCTGTGTGGATGGCATGCATCGGGTTCGTAATGGCGAAATTATATCTATAGAGTTGCAGAATTATTATCTGCTAATAAATTTATCTTCCGGCGAAATGCTATGGCTGCGCATGAAACTGTCACAGATGATTGAGGAAGTACAAAAATACTCTGAATTCACCAGAGCAGGAGTTTCTTATGTTGCAAATCTCACTTTTGTGTGGAGAATTGCCAGAAATAGTTTAGAAATATGCAACGGTTCAAAAATACCTGTTCTAAGAAAGACGAGAGGGGAAGCACAGAGGTTGTATATGGATTTCTGTAGGAAGGGGGCGCTGAAATGAGGACACTGTATCAGCTCCCGGCTTTGCTTCTCACGGCATTGTGTCATACAATTGTTGTGTATTATATGTCACAGCATAAGCATTCCAAAAGCAAATTCATAATATATGGTTGTATCTATATTTTCTGCTTTGTTGGTATAGGCGGATATGGATATGTAACAGGGGGAATATCCGGAATTTTATCATACGTGGGAATTGTCATATGTACCTTACTTTTTTCCTGTATTGCTTCGCAGGACTGCTTTGCGAAAAAGTGCTTTCTGTTTATTACTTATTTCTGTCTGTTTTCTGTTTTGGACAATATGTTGAAACTCATGATCAAACTATTTGTGCCGCAAATTTCCGAAGTGGCAGGGTATTATGCAACAATTGTGCTGCGATGTGTGGCTTTGCTGCTGTTGCTGGTTTTGTACAGGAAGTATGCGATAGTGATTCTTCATTCCCTGACAGAGAGTGGCAAAAGATGGTGGAATTTGGCGCTGATCGCCTTATTGTTTTATCTGTTACAGGCTGTGGTAAGTGTTCTGAATGCACGGAATGCCATACCGGATGTGTATCTGCTTTTGCTCTTTACAGCTATCAGCTTTGTAATGTGTGCGGTATATGGCATTGTCTTTAGCAATATCAGTTATATGAAAAAAGATGCGGAAGCTGCCTTGATCCGTCAGAATGCAGAATATCTTTCCGGCTGTTTGTCTGTTCTGCAAAATGCCGAGGAAGCAAACCGCAGGCTGCGGCATGATATGCGGCATCACATTGAGGCGATTGCGGAATACGCAAAAACAGATGATACTTCGGCTATTCTTGCTTATATCGGAGAATACCGCATTGCAATTTCGGAAGCGGCAGTGAAGCAATATTCCTTAAACCGGACGGTAAACAGTATTCTTTCTGCTTATGCGGGCAAGGCGGAGGAAAACGGCATTGATTTTACGGCTCGTTGTAATGTACCAAAAGAACTAAAGGTGCGGGAAATCGACATAATTGCCCTTTTGGGTAATCTGCTTGAAAATGCCCTGTATGGATGTCTGGTGTCAGGGAAAGAAAAACTATGTATTGAAATGTATGTCCGACTGCAAAATAGCAGTTTGGTTATCCTTTGCAACAACACCTGCTCAGATTATCTGAAGCTGTCCGGTGGTCTGCCGACAGGAAAGAGTATCGGAATTTCCAGTATTCTTTCCGTTTGCCGCAAATATGATGGAAACTTGGACTATAAGATAGAAAACGGAATCTGTTCCGCTTATGCGGTCTTAAATTTATGAGTCTGTCAATTTATTCTGTGAAAGTTTTTTCAACTGCTTTTTAGAATTTCAAAAAGCTCTTGGATGCGGTCAAGAGCTTTTAATGTATATGGAGAGGATTTGATTGGAAATATAGAAATCACATGATTTACTTTTGATACTTGATATGCTATACTGACATAGGCGTAAAAGCTTTTTGGAAGAAGCTTTTACCATGGGAAAAGACTTAAAGGGAGAGGAACCCGATTTTGGAATAAGCAAAAGGTCAGACGGGTTCAAAAAATTACCGTTTCTCTCAAGGGTGATTTAAAAATTGGTACGTTACCAAAACCTTGAAAGGTGAAAAACTATAAAATAAGAAAAACCAAAGGAGATTAAGATAAAATGACACTAGGAATCGTCGGACTTCCGAACGTAGGAAAAAGTACACTTTTTAATTCATTGACAAAAGCAGGCGCCGAGTCGGCAAATTATCCGTTTTGCACCATTGACCCAAATGTGGGCGTGGTAACGGTGCCGGATGAGCGGATTAAGCTTTTGGGAGAGCTTTATCACACAAAAAAGGTGACGCCTGCGGTGATTGAATTTGTTGACATTGCAGGTCTTGTAAAAGGTGCGTCAAAAGGAGAGGGGCTTGGAAAACAGTTCCTTGCCAATATTCGCG
>CAMWUP010000344.1 GCA_947177465.1 uncultured Lachnospiraceae bacterium | reverse complement strand
GATTGTAGACGACCTGATTGCGACGGGCGGAACCACGGAGGCAATGATAAAGCTGATAGAGGAGCTTGGCGGCGAGGTCGTGGGCATGGTGTTTCTGATTGAGCTTGCGGGGCTGAAGGGCAGAGAAAGGCTGAAGGGCTACCGGATGGAAACAGCCATTACTTATGAAGGGAAGTAATTCGATTAGATTTTTCAGCGTTTTGTTTTGGGGAGTAAAAACAATTAGCCGATATAAGGACAAAAATATATGACAGAAGAAAAAAAAGAAATTGTTCTGGAAGAAAGTAAAATCAGTGAATTGAGGGAATTTATGGCGCCTGAGGATTTGTATCAGGTGCTGGTTCGTCATGTGAAAAAATACCACCCGTCCGACGATATTTCTGTAATTGAAAAAGCGTACAAGGTGGCAAGCGAGGCGCATAAAGACCAAAAACGCAAGTCGGGGGAGCCCTATATCATACATCCCTTGTATGTCGCCATTATTCTGGCTGATTTGGAGATGGACAAAGAGACGATTGTGGCAGGGCTTCTGCATGACGTGCTGGAGGATACCGTCATGACGGAGGAGCAGATGACGACAGACTTCGGCATGGAGGTTGTACAGCTTGTAGATGGTGTTACCAAGCTGGAAAACATACCGCTGAGCAGCGGAAGCGGCACAGAGAGTGATGCCAGGCTGGAGCTGCAGGCGGAAAATCTCCGCAAAATGTTTCTGGCGATGGCAAAGGATATCAGGGTGATTATCATCAAGCTGGCGGACCGCCTGCACAATATGCGGACACTTAAGTACCAGAAGCCGGAAAGCCAGCAGCGGATTGCAAAGGAAACCCTTGAGGTGTATTCGCCAATTGCACAAAGGCTTGGTATCTCTAAAATCAAGATAGAGCTGGATGATTTGTCCCTAAAATACCTGGAGCCGGAGGCGTATTACGATTTGGTGAGCAAGATTGCGCTGCGGAAGAGCGTGCGTGAAACCTATATCGCCGGCATTGTGGCAGAGGTCAGCAGGCATATCGAAAATGCAGGCATAAAGGCAGAGATTGACGGGCGGGTCAAACATTTCTTCAGCATATACAAAAAGATGAAGAACCAGAACAAGACGCTGGACCAGATATATGATTTGTTTGCCATCCGCATCATTGTGGACAGTGTCAAGGACTGTTATGCGGCGCTGGGCGTGATTCATGAAATGTATAAGCCGATACCGGGGCGGTTTAAGGACTATATCGCCATGCCGAAAGCAAATATGTACCAGTCCCTGCACACCACCTTGATTGGCGCGGCAGGACAGCCCTTTGAGGTGCAGATACGTACATTTGAGATGCACAAGGCGGCGGAGTACGGCATCGCCGCGCACTGGAAATACAAGGAAGCGTCGGATGGCAAGAAGGTAGAGGGGCAGGAAGAGGAAAAACTCACATGGCTCAGACAGATTCTGGAGTGGCAGAGGGATACTTCTGACAATCGGGAGTTTATGAATCTGCTTAAAAATGATTTGGATTTATTTTCTGACAATGTATACTGCTTTACGCCCAGTGGTGACGTCAAGAATCTGCCTGCAGGCTCTACGCCCATAGATTTTGCTTACTGTATCCATAGTGCGGTGGGCAACAGGATGGTGGGCGCAAGAGTAAACGGCAAGCTGGTGACAATAGATTACGAGCTGAAAAACGGCGACAGGGTTGAAATCATTACTTCTCAGAATTCCAAGGGTCCCAGCAGGGACTGGCTGAATATTGTCAAGAGCACACAGGCAAAGAACAAAATTAACCAATGGTTCAAGAATGAGCTGAAGGAAGACAATATTTTAAAGGGCAGGGAGCTTATCGCAAACTACTGCAAGGCGAGAAATCTTGTATTGTCCGATTTGTCAAAGCCGGAGTATCTGGAGGCGATTCAGCGCAAATACGGATTTCAGGACTGGGATGCCCTGCTTGCCGCCATTGGACATGGCGCACTGAAGGAAGGGCAGATTATCAATAAGCTCTTAGAGTATTATGACCGTGACCACAAGAAAGAGCTGACCAATGAGGAAGTGCTGGCTTCCATTGCGGAAAATGCGCAAATAAACCGGCTGCCGGCTATCAAATCCAAGAGCGGCATTTCCGTGAAGGGTGTTACTGATGTTTCCGTGCGCTTTTCCAAGTGCTGTTCTCCTGTGCCGGGAGATGAAATTATAGGATTTGTGACAAGAGGCAGGGGAATTACCATTCACAGGACGGACTGCGTCAATATCTTAAATCTTCCGGAAATCGAGAGAGTAAGGCTGATTGAAGCAGACTGGCAGGAGCCGGAGCAGGGCGGCGGAAGCGAAAAATATTTTGCGGAAATTGTGATATATGCCAACAACCGTAATGGGCTTTTAGCAGATGTTTCAAAGGCGTTGACGGAAAAAAATATTGACATTCTTTCCATGAATACACGGACGAACAAGCAGGGTGTGGCAACTATGCAGACCTCCTTTGAAATCGGAAGCAGGGAGGAGTTAAACAGAGTGATTGACAAAATCCGGATGATAGAGAGTGTCGTGGATATTGAAAGGACGAGAGGATGATGGCAGAATTAAAAATAGGGCGCATGGTAATAGGCATGTATGGAACAAACTGTTATCTTGTTTACAGAGAGGGCAGGCAGGAAGCAATCATAGTGGACCCGGCAGATAAGGGAGAGCAGATTTATGAGGCGCTTCGGGAGAAGGGTTTCACGGTATGCGGTATCCTTTTGACACATGGACATTTTGACCATATATGGGGAACAAAGGCGCTGCGTGAGCTGTCCGGCGCAAAAATCTATGCGCTTGACGCAGAAGTGAAGCTCTGTGAGGATGACGGATGCAATGTCTCAAGGCAGGCCGGCAGGCCTTACACGGTGGTTCCCGACATTTATGTACGGGACGGTGAGGAAATCTGTATCGCGGACATCACCTGCAAGGTAATCGCTACGCCCGGGCACACGGCGGATAGCTGCTGCTATTATTTTGAAGAGGCGGGCTTTTTGGTTTGTGGGGATACTATTTTCTTTGAATCGGTAGGG
>CAMWUP010000343.1 GCA_947177465.1 uncultured Lachnospiraceae bacterium | reverse complement strand
CGTCAGCTGGGTATAAGAGACAGGGACGGCAGGCACGGTTCGGACGCTTTTGCTGATGCTTGTATACGGCGGCGGGGGAAATGTGGGCTGGTATTTGAAAAGTGGAATCCGGCGGGACACCAGGGGCGCAAAGACACAGGAGCGGGGTATCGGTATAAAATGAAGAATGTGGGACGGGGTGCGCGGACAGACAGCCGAATAAGGTGCAGGCTGTCAATCATAGTCCCGGTTTATAATGTGGAAGCATACTTGATGAAGTGTCTTGAAAGCATTGTCACGCAGCTCCGGGGCAGGACGGCGGAGCAGGTGGAAGTGATTCTTGTGGACGACGGCTCTGTGGATCACTCCGGGGAAATTGCGGACGCCTATGGCGCGGTCTGCCCCTGCGTGCAGGTCATACATAAGAAAAATGCAGGCGTTGCGGCGGCGAGAAACGACGGCATGGACGCTGCGCGGGGAGAGTGGCTGTATTTTATGGATTCCGACGACTGGATGTCACAGGATGGCATACCGATGCTTCTGCGCGCGCTTACAGAGTGTCCGCAGTCGGATATGATTCTGTTTGATGCGTGGCAGAATACCGGCGCACGTGAACTGCCATGGGAGCATTTTGGACGGGAGGCTGTGTGGGACAGCCGGGATGAGATACGGAGGCTGCAAAGGGGCGTATTGTATTATTCCATGGATTATCCCGGGACGCGGGTACCTCTCGCCGCTCCCTGGGACAAGCTCTACCGCAGGGCGTTTTTGACGGAGAATCAGCTCCGGTTTAAAGAAACGCTTCCTGTTCTTGACGATATGGTTTTCAACATGGAGGTTCTGGGGAAGGCGGAGCTGGTAGCGTACAGAAAGTACAGAGTGTGCCATTACCGGCATGTATCTTCCTCCATTACAAACCGCTTTCGGGCAGACCGCGTGGAGGAGGATAAAAAGGTGTGGGGGATGATAGAGCAGTATCGCCTCGGACTGTTTTCGGACGAGACTGGGAAGGCGCAGTTACAGGCCTTTGACCAGGCGTATTTCTGCAGGGTGATACGCTCTTTTGCGATCTGCTGCAGACGCAGCCTCTACCACAGGGATAACGGGAAATCTTACAGGGAAAAACAGGAGCATGTACGTGAAGTGACGAAACAGTGTCCGTACAGCGACGCCTTTTTGCGGGTACAGAAGCAGAACCTGGAATGGCGGCTTCGGCCGGTGGTTTTTATGGTAAGGCATGATCTCTACGGGGGATTATATCTGCTGTATCTGGCGGAGAAATGCTTTGAGGCGGTGAAGGGCAGATGGCCGGGCAGGTAAGCGGGCAGAGGACAGGGAAAAGCTGATTGAATCAGCGCTTGTCGGAATCAGTCGCCGAAAAAGTGGAGAATGGCGTCAGCGACGGCTTTTGCGTCACCGACAGGTGCAAAAATAGTGTTTTGGCCGGCTGTGAAAAGCTCATGATTGGCGGGAGTGTCCCCGAGGATCATGGGCTTATTCATTGCGCGGTAGATATAGGCTTTGCCCGGAATGGTGCGGGACGCCTTGGCGATGGTGGCGCTGAAGTGTCCCGCGATGCACAGGTCGGCGAAGGCGATATGGCGCGCAAGCTCTTCCTGCATGAGCCAGTCGGACAGAAAAAGGTTAGGCGTATCCTGTACGCGGGCTTTCAGGGAATCAGACAGAGGGCCGATAAAGTAAAAACAGTAATCGGAACGGTTTCCCAATGCACAAAAAGCGTCGAGGATGATTTCATAGCCCTGTAGTGGAAGCATGCTGCCAAAGAAGAGGACGACTTTTTTTCCTGCCGCGCGGACCGGCTTGGGCACATTCATCGGATGGTAGATGGAAGAATCTGCGTCAAGATAGAGCAGATGCAGTTTTCTACGGTCTGCATGGAATTCTTCCAGAAAATAGTCGCCGTGACAGCGGGTGTCGCACAGGAAGGCGTCCGTGTGTTTCAGCGTATAGGCGTCCAGCAGCCGGAGAAACCGCCCTACAGGACTCTTCGGTGCAATGACCTGTCTGTCAAAGCAGAATGTGTCGTACAGGGAAATAAAAAAATCGACCGCCCGACAGGCGCCGTGGAATTTCCAGGCAAAAAAGGGCAGAACCAGCTGCGGCGCAAATCCAATAAATACGGTGTCATAGGGTTTGGCGGAGGTGAACAGCAGCTGCAGATATACATGGCACAGACGGAAAAAATAGGTTTTTTCATCGGAGCCGATGATATGAAAGCCGGCGGCATACTGCTCTAACAGACGGATTTCCTGCGTGTTTCTGATATAATCCAATCTTTTTGTTGTGATAAATAACACATTTTTGTCTTTGATCAATGCTATCATAAGTATACTTTCCGATAAGAAATATATTGATAATAGCATAATAGCAAAAAAAAGATAGTATGGCTAGTCTAGTGCGCTATTTTTTCAGAAAGAAAACACAGAATGTCCAGCTGGTCCCGTTTGTCCAGTTTTCTGAAGCAGTAGAGCAGCAGGAGCTCGTCCGGCGACAGTCCGGCGTGTGCTGTGCCAGATCCGTCAAGTGTCAGTTTTTCGAGTAATTGGGATAATACATAAGCATTCATGACTCCATTATGCATGAATTGACAGAATTTGTAATTAAGGGGATACCTTAATCTGTGGTAAGCATGTGATAATTTTTACAAAAGGAAATAGAGAAGGAGGCGGATACTTATGGAATATTTTGTGATTGACATGGAAAGGACGGGGGAACGCATCAAACATCTGAGCAAAGAGAGGAATACGTCGGTAAGACAGATACAGGAGTATCTGGGACTGGAATCAGTCCAGTCGGTTTACGACTGGTTTCATGCGAGGACGCTTCCAACCATAGACCATCTGTTTGCACTTGGGCGGCTTTGGAATATTGGCATGGAAAGTATTCTGGTGACGGACAGGAAAGAGCGGACATAAACGTTATGTCCGCCCCTGTTCTTCCAGTTTTCTGTTTTCGTATTTTACCTTGAGAAAAGTCAGCACATCTTCCCGGTCGCGTTGGTCTAACTGCTGGTAATAGTACAGAAGCAGCTTTTCAT
>CAMWUP010000342.1 GCA_947177465.1 uncultured Lachnospiraceae bacterium | reverse complement strand
CGGCAGTACCTTTATGTAAATATATCTTAGCAGATTTATGCGGAATTGTCAAATCTAGCGGAGCGTTCCGCTGAAACTATTTTATAGCGGATTTCGCAAAAAAGCAAAGGTTTTTTGTCGAATCCCGTTTGTTCGAAAATTTTCTGAGAATATATCTGAAAGGCAGAGAAAAAATGATTATAAAAAGAGCAGAAAAAGAAGATTATTCCACCACTAAGCCAAACTTTAGCCGAGGTAGAAAGCGAATATCAAAAGGGCATTGTTTTGAAAGCAGTAGATGAATGCAATGCAATAATAGGTTCTGTAAGAGCCCGTTATGATAAGGGGACTGCTTATATTGGAAAATTAATGGTACATCCAAAAAAAGCAGGGGCAAGGAATAGGAACACAGCTTTTGCTTGCAATAGAAAACGAATTTCCGAGACAAAGATATGAACTTTTTACAAGCTCTAAAAGTAAAAAAAACATGTTATTGTATGAAAAGCTGGGATATAAAATTTTTAGTGAAAAGAAAATTGATGATGAGTTAAAATTTATATATTTTGAAAAAACAGAGGAAAACGGCAAAAAGGATATAAGAGATGGAATTTACGGTACAGGGTAAAAAAATAAGTATATATGGAAAAGAGCAGGCAGGCGCTCCGATGGTCTTTCTGAACACGGTACAGGGAGAGGGAAGCGCGGTATGGGAGCAATGTCGGCGTGCGGGGTGTCCGGCTTTTACCCTTGTGGCAGTTTCGGATATCCGGTGGTATCATGATATGTCGCCGTGGCAGGCTCCGTCGGCTGCAAAGGGCGGCGAGCCATGTACAGGAGGCGCAGAGTCGTATCTTTCGCTTCTCACAGAAGAAATTCTGCCTGCCGCAGAGGAGGCGGTCGGGGGAAAAACGGAATACAGAGTCCTTGCAGGGTATTCCCTCGCGGGGTTGTTCGCGGTATATGCGGCATATCATACGGGCATGTTCGCGAGGATTGTCAGTGCGTCCGGTTCATTCTGGTTCCCTGATTTTGTGGATTATGTGAAGGGACATGAAATGCGCCGTGTGCCCGAAAAAATGTATTTTTCCCTTGGAGACAAGGAATCACATACAAAGAACCCATATCTGTCTTCCGTGGGGGAGCGGACGAAGCAGCTCTATGGATATTACAGCCATCTGGGGATTCGGACTGCATTTGTCTTAAATCAGGGGAATCATTTCAGGGAACCCAATCGGAGAATGGCGGACGGGATACGGTGGATATTGGAGGAACAGATATAAAACAAAGTCGTTGTGATATAGATGCGCTTTTGGCAGATGGCTGGACTTTGCGCTTTGGTTGTGGTATTCTCATTATAGGTAAAAATGTGATAATTTGCATGGAAAAAATCAAAAATCCGGGTTTGTGCTGAGACGGATGGAGGGGAATGAAGATGGCAGGAGCAGAGAAAGAAAAGAAGAAAGATTCTACGGGAAAGCGGATTTTAAAAGCGGCGCTCAAGACGGTGGGGGTACTGGTGGGAGCGCTTGTGCTGGTTACGGCGGTTTATGCGGCGTATCTGATACTGTCCTACAAGCGGCTGCCTGACAATCTGGAGCTTACAGTAACGATAACCAAGGAAGGGGAACGGATTGAGGAGCCCGTTCGGATTGGACAGGAGTACGGTATCGTTACCTATAATATCGGCTTCGGCGCCTATACGCCGCAGTTCAGTTTTTTCATGGACGGGGGTGAATCCTCCGTGGCAGAGAGCAAAGAGAGTGTGCTGGAAACGGTGCGGGGCGCGGCTTCTTATGTGTCGGAGACCATAAATCCCGATTTTATACTGTGGCAGGAAGTCGATTTGGACGCCACAAGGAGTTACCATGTGGACGAATATGAGGAAATTCAGGAATATTGTAAAGACTACTATATGACCTTTGCAGTCAATTATGATTCGGCGTTTCTGTTTTATCCACCGACGGAGCCACACGGAAAGAGTAAGGCAGGGATTGCGGTAATGTCTGCATATTCGATTGAAAGCGCGATGCGGCGGAGCTTTCCCATATCAACCTCTTTCAGCAAGTTTCTGGATTTGGACCGCTGCTATAGCATAAACCGGATACCCGTGGAGGGCGGAAAGTATCTCTGCATTATCAATCTGCATATGTCGGCTTACGGCAACAGCGACGAAATTCGGCAGGGGCAGATAGCTATGCTCTGCGAGGATATGCAGAGGGAGTATGCGGCGGGCAATTATGTGATCTGCGGGGGCGATTTTAATCATGATTTAAAGGCGCTTACGGACGATGGCAGCGAAAGGGAATCCTGGGCATATCCTTTCCCGCGGGAAGAGCTGCCGGAGGGCTTCCATTTCTGTCTGGACGATTTTTCCGATGAGGAACGGGCGGCTATGCATGACAGCGCCAGAAACGCGGACGAGGCATACAATCCGGAAACCACCTATACGGTGACGCTGGACGGCTTTATTATTTCGGACAATGTGGAATGTACATGGTATGAAAATGTGGATTTGCAGTACCGGTATTCGGACCACGACCCTGTGTATATGCGTTTTATTCTCCGGTGAAAAAAACATTGACAAGAGAGCGCATGTGTGTTATTCTATTTGAGCATGTGAAAACGTGCAACAAGCAAGCAGAGTATCCGCTCTCACCTTACAGCACATGCTCGTAAGCGTCAATAATTCAAAATGACATAGTCCTATAAGCCGTATTTACAGGCACAAGCGGCAAATTGGATTTGCGGACAGTGTTCTGAAGGGAACAGTCTGCAAGAGGTTTGCGATTGGGATTATGAAGAGTATGAATGACGAGTGGATAGTTATGCTATCCACTTTTATTTTCTTTATGGAGGGTACAGCCATTAGCGAATTAATGATTAACGAACAGATTAGGGACAAAGAGGTACGTCTCATCGGCGAAGACGGAGAGCAGTTAGGCGTTATGCCAGCGAGAGAAGCACAAAGGCTGGCAGAAGAGGCGGGGCTTGATTTGGTAAAAATCGCACCCACGGCAAAGCCGCCCGTATGTAAGATTGTGGATTACGGCAAGTTCAAGTAT
>CAMWUP010000341.1 GCA_947177465.1 uncultured Lachnospiraceae bacterium | reverse complement strand
ATGTGGAAACGACCCTGAAGCGTTTCATGGGAAAAGATTCGATCTAGATGAAATAAGTGATGAAGTTTTTAGATGACGCAAACTTTGGCAAGATTCAGGAAAGCCTGAAAAACCAGGATTATGAAGCGGCCTTCAGCGGTGCGCAGACCTTGAAGGGCGTTACGGCAAATCTGGGATTAAATCCCATAAACGCCGCCGCCTCCGAACTGGCGGAACTGTTAAGGGGCAAAGCCCCAAAAGATGTGGATGCGGCAAAGACGGAAGCGGTTTTTGCAGAGCTTGCAGAGGCGTACGGGCGAATCAGGAACATTCTGGAAGTCAACAGACCGCAGGCATAAAATCCATTGACATTTTTACGGAACAATGGTAACGTGAATGGTGAGGAAAAATATCATATTAAACAATGATTCAAGAGGAGAAGATATGGATAAGCGTCAGATGTTGATTGTTGATGATGAAGAAGTAAATCGCATCATACTCAGCGGGGTTTTCGAAGAGGAATACGAGATTTTAGAGGCTTCAAACGGACAGGAGGCAAATGAACTCCTTCAGAGCAATCACAATATTGCATTGATTCTGCTTGATATTGTGATGCCGGTGTTAAATGGCTTCGGCGTGTTGAATTATATGAAGGACCATGACCTTCTGGAGAAAATTCCCGTTATTCTGATTACCAGCGAAGAAGCGCTGGACAGCGATGACCAGGCATATTCTTACGGCGTTGCTGATGTTATGCATAAGCCCTTCTATCCGCATATTGTGCAGCGGAGGGCGAGAAACATTATTGAGCTGTATGATAACAAGCACAATATGGAAGCAAATCTGAAGAAGCAGGCGGACCTTATCAGGGAACAGGAGAGAAAAATTCGTGAAAATAACGAATTTATGATTGATGCGCTCAGTTCCGTAGTAGAGTTCAGAAGCCTGGAAACAGGCGAACATATCAGGCGTATTAAGTATTTTACCAGAATTATGTTAAAATATCTGATGAAATATTTCCCCAAATACAACATGACGCCGGAGCTGATTGACGAGATTGCCAGAGCATCGGCACTGCATGATATCGGGAAAATCGGTATTCCGGACGCCATTCTTTTAAAGCCGGGACGTCTTACTCCTGAAGAATTTGAAATTATGAAGACCCACACAACCATCGGGTGTGACATACTGGAAAAATTCAAGGATAATCAGGACAGTGATTTTTACCGTCATTGCTATGATATTGTCCGTTATCACCACGAGAGGTGGGATGGCAACGGCTATCCGGACCATCTGGCAGGAGACGACATTCCTATCAGCGCGCAGATTGTCGCGATAGCTGACGTTTATGATGCACTGGTAAGCACAAGGGTTTACAAGAGCGCATATGCCAATAATATGGCTTATGATATGATTATGAACGGCGAATGTGGACAGTTTTCACCGGATGTGTTGGAGTGCTTTGGACTTGCAAAAGAGGACTTCTTCAATATTGTGGAAGTGATTAAGATGTTCACTTTTTCCTGATTTTCTGTCAAACAGCAGGCAGCAAAAGAGTGTTTTTTGTTGCCTTTCTTGCAATGTATTTATGAGTGCAGGAGGTATATAGATGGAAGAGGGCAGCAGCAGCGTTTTTTCTGTCGGGGATGCATTGGAAATAATATTTGAATTTGACGAAACCGGCAAAATATCCTATGCAAACCCGGAGGCGGAAAAAAAGCTGGAATATGAGAACGGTCTGTGCGGACGCAGTATCGTTGATGTTTTTCCTAACGAGTTTAAAGCCGTAGGAAACGCCTTTACAACAGAATATTCGTTTGATGAAAAGCCGAAACAGCTTGTAGCGTATCGAGGCAATCTTACCTGTTTTCCGGTGGAGGCAAAAATCATAAAAAGCGGCAGTACTCCGGAAACCTACGTCTGCATGGCAAACGACATGCTGGAGAAGGAATATCTCAAGAGAGAGATTGCGCAGGTAAAACAGGAGGCAGAGCATGCGCTCAAGGTCAAGTCGGAATTTGTCGCAAATGTGACGCATGAACTGCGCACACCGGTCAACGGCGTGCTGGGCAATGTAAAAGAGCTGCTTGGCGAGGAGGTTGACAGCCGCACGATGAAGTCGCTCCGCATGATAGAGCGCTGCTGTGTGGACATGAATAAAATCATTGATAATATTCTCGATTTTTCCAAGCTGGAAGCCGGAAAGTTTACCCTTGAGCCGCGCCGCTTTCATGTGAGGGAAATGCTGGATTATGTAAAAGGTACACATTCAGCGAAAATCACGGAAAAGGGTCTTCAATTTTTTATGACGGTTTCTCCCAATGTGCCGGAATATGTCATAGGTGATGAGCTTCGGATTAAGCAGATACTCAATAACCTTTTGTCAAATGCTTTGAAATTTACTTCCGTGGGGAAGGTTACGCTGGAAGTGTTAAAGACGGCGCAGATGGATGACAGGACAGAGCTGTTTTTTATCGTAATTGATTCCGGAATCGGAATCGATGATGCGGATAAGGACAAACTGTTCCAAAGCTTTTCGCAGGTTGATGCTTCTATTTCAAGAAGATACGGCGGCACAGGCTTAGGGCTGAACATCAGCAAACAGCTTGTAGAGCTGATGGGCGGCAGGATTGGCGTGGAAAGCCAGAAGGGAAAAGGGAGTACATTTTCCTTTTCTGTATGGCTCGGTTCCTGCGAAGAGGAAAAGAGTACGGAGCAGCGCATGGATACCATAAATCCGTCCCGATATGCGCCGGGTGAAACAGCTTCCTTCGGACAGGAGGAGAGCGAAAGCGGGGACGCTGTGAAACAGTATGGCACGCCGGAAAACAGGGAAGCGCTGAAAAAAGCGCTGTCAAAGCTGATTCTGTGCGTGGAAATGGAAAACTGGGAAAAAGCGGAAATGTTTATGGATACAATCAGGCAGCTTGCAGAAGGCGCGCCACAGGAAGTGGGACGCGTGATTCTCAGACTTAAGATGGCGGTTCAGAAAGAGAACTATGACAGGATAACAGCCGGATTTGAGGAATTGAAGGGATTTCTGCAGGCAGAGGAGGTACACGCATGACATATAGC
>CAMWUP010000340.1 GCA_947177465.1 uncultured Lachnospiraceae bacterium | reverse complement strand
ATAAAATATTAGATGAAATTGGGAATGGTATTTTTGCGGCAGAGGGAAGGGAAGACTGGTTCCTGTACTATGTTTATTCTTATGAGATGGGAGAAAAGCTGGATGAAATTGCAGAAAAATATGGTTTAAAACTTCACACACAGTTAGATATCGTCAGTCCCGAGGAATTGGAGTATCGGGTTGGATGTTTTCCGGCGGGAAGCTATGGGGGCTATATTTACGAGGATGGTTCCTTTGCCTATGACGGAGCGGCAGAACTGGAGGAGGGAAAAATGACAGCCTTTCAGTTCAGACGTGTTGTCAGGGGGACCTTTGATGAAGTCGTGTTAAATATCGGACAGGCGGAAAGCTATAAGGAATGGCAGTATGTGACGGCAGGCGGAGAGCAGGTGCTGCTTGCGTTGGGGACGGATAAAGCGTTAATTTTCGGAAATTTTGAAAAATGCTTTATTACAATTAATGTATTGTCAGGAAGGAACGAAGGCATGACAGAAGAAAAATTGCAAAAACTGGCGGATAAAATGGATTTTGGAGTATTGAAGGATGTAAAAACACCTGATATGCGGGGAGACAGATAGTCCAGCCCATAGTCGTATAAGCAATAAACATGAATTCAAAAAAGGCATCGAAGAACAGAGGATCGATGCCTTTTTATTATAAGTTTTTCAAAGACATACCTGCTTTGAGCAGCAGAAAAGTTCTTTCGGCGGCGTCATGCAGCAGATTTTTGGAATGACGGAATACTTCGGTCAGGGACATAGCGCGGTTCAGGGCGGGAACAATCGCAGTGATACCGCAGTCGTAGAGCTGCTTTGCATCGGGACGCATACCGCCGACTATGGCGATTACAGGAATGCCAAGCGCTTTGGCGCTTGTGCCGATGCCCCAAAGCACCTTCCCTTGTGCAGACTGTCCGTCCGCACAGCCTTCTCCTGAAATGATGATATCGGCATCTTTTGTGAGAGCCTCAAACTGCACAAGCTCCAATAATGTCTGAATACCGGACTTTAGGCTGCCGCCGAGAAAAGCACACAGTGCGCCGCCAAGTCCGCCTGCAGCGCCGGCGCCTTTGGCATCACGGATATCTGTTCCTAAATCTCTTTTGATTATTTCTGCAAAATGTGACATACCTTGTTCCAACAATTCCAGTTGTTCTGCAGCGGCTCCTTTTTGCGGTCCGTAGGTATAGGTGGCGCCGCAAGGTCCGCAAAAGGGATTGTGAACATCACACATAACAGTGAATAAGACATTTTCCGTAAGCTCAGACAGTATGGCGGAAGCATCGATATGGGACACATGGATTAGGTTTTCACCTGTAGGTACTACATCTTTGTTGTTTTTATCCAAAAACCGAAAACCGAGTGCAGCCATAGCGCCCATGCCGCCGTCATTGGTGGCGCTTCCGCCGATGGCAACCGTAATATCACGGATTCCCTGTTTCAGAGCATCTACAATCAATTCTCCGGTTCCATAGGAGGTAGTGGTGAGAGCGCTTCTTTGGGAAGCAGGGAGCAGAGTGATGCCGGATGCCGCCGCCATCTCAATAATGGCAGACAGTTTGCCGTAAGAATCCTCTAAAATCCCGTAGGAAGCCTCGATTGTCTCAAAAAGAGGATTTTTGACGGGGACATTTCTGAGTCTGCCGCCGCGTGAGGCGAGAACGGCATGGACGGTGCCTTCGCCGCCGTCCGCGATGGGCACACCTGTAATTTTAGCGTCAGGGAAATGGCAGCGTGCCTCGGCGGAAATAATTTCGATAATCTGTTCAGACGAGAGGGTTCCTTTAAAGGAATCCGGTGCAATCACAATATGCATAAGAATATACTCCTTTGATAGTTTACCGCTGCTTTAAATTGGCAACGGAGCTGCGAAACTGTATTTTGGTAGGAAGCATTTGGTTGGCTTCTTTTTTTTCGGACTTAATCATGGAAAACAGCTTTGAAGCAGAAATCATACCCAGTTCGTGAATAGGAACGCGTATAGTGGTGAGCGGCGGCGTAAGCAGAGAAGAAAAATCAAAGTCATTATGTCCAAACACAGAAATGTCCTCCGGAATACGCAGGTTCATATTGCGCGCCGCTTTATAGACGCCAAGTGCTTTAATGTCGTCAGTGGTAAAAATAGCAGTAAGCTGCCGATTGGAGCAGAGAAGATTTAAGGCGGCCATATAAGCTGTTTCGACTGTATCTCCGCCGTCCACGAAGCAGTCTTCATCTACAGGGATATGGCGGGCGTTCAGGCAGTCCTTAAGACCCTGTACACGGTCCACTGCTACATAATGGTTTAAGGGCGCATGGATGCAGCCGATATGTGTATGACCCATCTGCAGTAGATAATCACCGACCTCAAAACTGTCCTGATAATTGTCAGTATCCACGGAAACGATAAATTCTGACTGGATGGCGGGATTGTATTTGCCAATTACCACGATGGGTATTTTGGTGCCGGCAAGTACTTCGAGGAATTTGCTGTTGGTACGGCTGCTTAAGAGAACGATTCCCTTAATGAGCTTGCTGTTAATCATGGAAACGGCTTTTTCGATTTCGCTGTCCTCGTCGTCGTTGGAATGTAAAATCAAATCATAATCGTTTTGTTCGGCAACCATACCGATGGAACCGATAATATTGCCAAAATAGGGATTGTCAGCGGCTTGTGTGGAGGAGCGCGTAAAGATAATAAGAATATTGTTGAAGCCGTTGGAAGAAAGCCCTCTTGCAAGCTGGTTTGGTATATAGTCCAGTTCTTTCATGACGGATAATACTTTGGAACGGGTTTCCGGAAGTACCGCAGGGTGATTGTTCATTACCCGGGATACGGTGGACATGGAAACACCTGCTTTTTTTGCAACTAATTGAATTGTTGGTTTCATAAACCCCTCCCTGATGTGAAAAAATTTCATGAATATATGAAAACTATATCAAACATATAAAATAAAAGCAAGTGAAATATAAAAAAAGAGTAAAATAAGAAAAAGGAAAAAATTAGAAGTAAATCAGAAAAGGCATAAATTAAAGCAAAAACAGAGGCTTTAGAGAGGCGGATATGATAAAAAAAT
>CAMWUP010000339.1 GCA_947177465.1 uncultured Lachnospiraceae bacterium | reverse complement strand
GCATATAATCAAGGCATAAAACCGACCGGTCGGTCATGTCTTCTGCAAATTCCGGAAACGGCGAGGGGCGGGAGACATGAGGCCGGTATTTTATTGAAAAAAGAAGACAGGAGAGAGTGGACAGATGATATCCAGATTCAGTGTTAAAAAACCGTATACCGTATTGGTGGGGGTGGTGCTTGCCCTCGTGCTGGGCGTGGTGTCTTTTACCAGGATGACGGCGGATTTACTGCCGAGCATCAGCCTTCCGTACGTCATTGTCATTACAACCTACGTAGGGGCAAGTCCGGAAACCGTGGAGACAGTTGTGACAAAGCCGGTAGAGGCTTCCATGGCTACTGTTAGTAATATTGAAAGCATAAATTCCATATCGAGCGAAAATTATTCCATGGTGATTCTGGAATTTGCACAGACGGCGGACATGGACTCCGTTTCGCTGGAAATCAGGGAAAATCTGGACCAGATAAGCGGTTACTGGCAGGATGATTTGATTGGAAACCCGATTATCATGAAGCTGAATCCAGACATGATGCCTGTCATGATAGCGGCGGCAGGCATAGAAGGGAAGGAGGTTTCCGAAGTCAGCCGCTACATACAGGACGTTATTGTACCCGAGCTGGAAAGTATAGAAGGAGTCGCTTCCGTCAGTGCGACCGGTCTGATTGAGGAGAATGTCAATGTCATTATCCGGCAGGATAAGATAGACGAGGTTAATGCACGGATTCGGACAGCGATTGACGCGCAGCTTGACGAAGCGGAGCAGGAGCTTGCGGACGGTAAGGCAGAGCTTTATGGCAGTATGGGCGGAGAGACGGATGACAGCGAGGGAATGACCGCCAGAATAGAGAGTGCAAAGAGCCGCCTTAACGCCGCCAAAAGAGAATTGGAGGCGTTAAGGGCTTCCGCATCGGCGGACCTTACCATGTTAGAGCAGATGACCGCAGCACTGTCACAGTTGGAAAATGCGGCGGCGATGGCACAGGGCGCGGCAGGGCGGATGGAAACCATGATAGAGGGGTTAAAGGCTGGCTATACAGCGGTAGAAAATACGGCTTCAGCCTATGGCATGGACGCTGCGGCAAGGCAGGCCGCTATCGGCGCCTTTAAAGAAAACACTATGGTGCAGCTATCGGCGGCAGGGTTGTCTGCCGATATGATAGCTGCCATCAGCATGTTAGACTGGGCGACACAGTTTGGAGCAGGTGAGACAGAAGGCGGCAGTACAACTGTCTGCGGTATTTTGTACGCCTACAAGGAATCATTGGAGAGCCTGCCGGAACAGGCAAAAGAGCTGCGGGCGAGTATTGCAGTGAAATCTCTCTGCACCGTATACGATGCGCAGGCGACAGCGGCGTACATGGGAAGCCTGCGGGAACAGCTTTCTATGTATAACAGCAATCTGGCGAAAATAGAGGAGCAGCTTACGGCACTGTCACAGGGCGAATCGGCGCTGAGTCAGATAGAGGAAGGCGAACTGCAGCTTGAAGAGGCGAGAAAAGAAGCATATGAAAATACCGACATGACGCCTGTATTGACAGTGGATACCGTGTCAGCGCTTCTTACGGCGCAGAATTTTTCCATGCCGGCCGGTTATGTGACAGAGGAGGGAATTGCCTATCTGGTGCGGGTGGGCGACAAACCGCAGACGGCAGAGGAGCTTGCGGCGCTTCCGCTGATGAATCTGCATATGGAAGGGCTGGAGACGATTACGCTCGGGGATGTGGCGGACGTTTTTTATACGGATAATTCTGACGAAGTATATGCCAATATAAACGGCAGCGCGGGCGTTATGCTTTCCGTGCAGAAGCAGACGGGATATTCGACAGGGGAGGTTTCGGACCTGCTGCTGTCACGCTTCGCGGAATTGATGGCGGAAAATCCGGATTTGCATATGACGGCGCTGATGGATCAGGGCATTTATATCGACCTTGTTATGGATACCATTATCAACAATGTGATTTTTGGTGCATTGCTCGCCATCTTAATCCTGATTCTTTTCTTAAAGGATTTACGTCCTACCATGGTAGTGGCTTTTTCCATTCCCATCAGCCTTGTGACGGCGATTGTATGTATGTATTTCAGCGGAATTACTTTAAATATTATATCACTTTCCGGACTGGCGCTGGGAATCGGTATGCTTGTGGACAATTCCATTGTGGTCATTGAAAATATATACAGAATGAGGAGCGAAGGGCGGAGTATGCGGGAAGCCGCGACAGAAGGGGCAAAGGAGGTTGCCGGTGCGATTATGGCTTCCACACTTACGACAATCTGTGTCTTTGCACCGATTGTATTCACGGAGGGTATTACCAGACAGCTCTTTGTGGACATGGGGCTGACGATTGCCTACTCCCTGCTGGCAAGCCTGCTCATTGCGCTGACGGTGGTGCCCGCCATGGCGTCAAAGATGATGACAAAAACCAAAGAGCAGAAGGAAGGAAAGCTGTTTGGCGGTCTTGTGAAGGGGTATGAAAAGCTTTTGCGGGTGTCATTAAAAGGAAAACCGGTGGTAGTGCTGCTTGTGGTGGCTCTGCTTGTGGGAAGTGCACTGGCGGCTGTATCCAACGGCACGGCATTTATGTCGGATATGGACAGCACACAGCTTACGGTTTCCGTGGTATTAAATGAGGAGGCGACGCTTGCGGAGACGGCGGAGGTTACTGACGAGGTGGTGAGACGGATTATGGAGCTGCCGGATGTACTGGATGTCGGCGCTATGTCCAGCGCTTCCACCATGACAATTCTGACCGGAGGATCAGGCAGCAGCAATTCTGCGTCCATCTATATCACCACAGCGGAAAAGAAAACCATGACCAACGAAGAACTGGGGGCATTGATTTTAGAGAAAACGTCGGATTTGCAGGCGGAAATCACGGTTGATGCGTCCAGCATGGATATGTCAGCCCTTGGAGGCAGCGGTATTACCATTCAGGTAGAAGGCAGAGAGCTTGAACGCATACAGGAAATTGCAGGTGAAATTGCAGGTCTTGTGGCGGAAGTGGAGGGTACCACGGAGGTATCCGACGGTATGGAAGAGAGCGGCGAGGAGCTGCGTGTCACCGTGGACAA
>CAMWUP010000338.1 GCA_947177465.1 uncultured Lachnospiraceae bacterium | reverse complement strand
GCGCACGCTTATCTGTGCGTTTGTTGGCTCCCTTCCTGCAAACGCCGCAATGACTTCTTCCTTGTTTTCCGCTGTCACATGATGGACGCCATTTTCCTCAAGTACGGCAGCGGCAGCCACCATCGACACATTTCCCTTGTAGTTTATGATAAACCAAAAATTAACAGCCAAAGCGCCTGCAAACAAAATCCAAAAAATACGCCCCGTCAAAATCCTCTTTACCTCTTCCCTCCTGCAATCCATGCTTTCAGCCTCCTATTCTTTTCCATAGAGAAACAAAAATACATCCTCCAGCCCCGGCTTTACCGGCTGCCATTCCTGTTTCCCGCTGCGGCTGATAAAGCGAATCACGATATCCCTTCCTTCCCTGCGTCTAGACACTACCTGATAACGCTCTTCCCAACAGGAAAGCGCTTCTTCCTCCACCACCGTCTCGAATATACTTCCTTCCAGTTTTTTGCAGATATTTTCCACCGTGTCATTACAGTGCACCTTTTTGTCCTTCAGCATCACAATATGGTTTGCAATAAATTCCACATCGGATACTATATGCGTGGAAAGCAGCACAGTCTTATCCTTTGACAGAGAGGTCAGTATTTTACGAAAACGCATACGCTCCCCCGGGTCCAGCCCCGCCGTCGGTTCATCCAGCACCAATATCTGCGGGTCGTTTAACAGCGCCTGCGCTATCCCAACGCGCTGTATCATGCCGCCGGAAAATTTCTTCATCTTTTTGTTTTTCTGCTCTGCAAGACCAACCAGCTCCAGCATCTGTTCGATTTTGTCCTGCAGCACTTTCCGCTCCATTCCCTTTAACACGCCGATATAATGCAGATATTTTTCCGGCGTATATTCCCGATAATAGCCAAAATCCTGTGGCAGAAAGCCCAGTTTTTCCCGATAGAGCGCGTCCAGCTTGCGGATTTCCACCCCGTCGTAAAGAATTTTTCCCTCTGTCGGAAACAGCAGAGTCGTTATCAGCTTAAGCAGCGTGGTTTTCCCCGCGCCGTTCGGTGCAAGCAGCCCATAGATACCGTTTTCAAATTCCAGATTGATGTGCGCAAGCGCAACAAAATTTTGATAATTTTTAGTAACATCTTGTATTTGCAGCATTTGTATACTCCTTTCTGAAGGTCAGGGCAGTGATGGACACAAGCTGTCTCATATGCAGACATATGCCGCATACGCCCGTGCCGATAAACAAAAGCACCGGAAGCTCCTGCAGCAGCCTCCCGTAAAAATCCGGTGCAAAAAGCAGGAAAAGCAGATTTGCCAGAAACCAGCCGCCACAGCAGTACAGCGCTTTCCTGATTCCCCCGCCCCACAACAGCCCTGTGGCAAAAAGCAGGGAAAACAGCATAAGGGAACTGAAGGAAACCGCAAACAGCCGTATGCCGTCCGCCCGATACCGCAGAGCCAGCGCAGTCGCGTACATGCCGTTAAAAACAAAGCCCAGGAAACACTCTCCCAGCATCCGCGCGGCAAGCACATGAAAAAAAGTGTACTTACAGGACATTTGCAGCTCATAACAGCCGCTTCCCCGCTCCTTTATCCACGAGAGCACAAAGACGCCCGCATACAAAAAGGGCGCGCTGCAAAATGCCGCCGCATAAATACTTTCTCCTTTATCCAGCATAACCTGTAATAACAGATACGCAGACAGCACGGTTATCACAAAGGCAATGCTGATAATGCCCGCCATACCCGCATATAATTGTTTTACGCCGATGTTCACAAATGCGTCTTTCATAAAACCCGCAAAATCCGGCGCCGCTGTCTCCGACAGCAGTACCTCCGCCGCCCGAAGCATCTGCTCCTTTTCCGCCGCCTTTTTCCAGACGCCCTCCAAAAATTCCTCTTCTCTGCCTCTCATCTGCCAACCCTCCTTTTCCGTAACGTTTTTCTGGCGCGATGTATCGCGCTCTTCACCTGCATCACGCTTTTCTGCATCTTGTCCGCAATCTCCTGATAACTCATGCCCTCCGCCGCATATAATAGAAGCGCCTTTTTCTGCTCTGGTGGAAGCGCCGCTATCCACGCCGCCATTTCGTTCTTCTGCTCCTTTTTTAAAAATGCCTCCTCGGGGCTTCCTTGCGGCGATATTTTCTCTTTTTCTTCCGCCTCCGGTTCAACCAATTCTTTTCCTGCTTTTCTTTGGTAATCAGCGGCTTTGTGCTTCATCACCGCGTAGAGATAGGTTCGAAAGGAAAAATCCGTCCGGTAGCGCTGTCTCGCAGCCCAGATATCCGCAAAGCAGTCCTGCGCTATGTCCTGCGCCGTCTCAGCATCCCGCAGCCTGCCCGTCAGCCATCGCAGCGATTCGCCATAATAACGCAGCACCAGCACGTCAAAGGCATCCCTGTCGTCCCCTGCCGCAAGCGCCATCAGCTCATTATCCGTTTTCTCCCGAAGCCTGTCCTCCATCGCCCTCTCCTTTCCCTAAAGCTTTCAAACAGTATCTCGCTCTATTATAAAAAAAGTTACTCCTCATTTCTAAATTTTTTCTGTAAGATATTTGTAAGATTTTACCTCGTTTTTTTGTAAGATGTATCAGATATAATGACAAATATACGGCTGAATGTGGTAAACTGTAAGAAGCAAATGATTTTAAAGGAACGGGGATTTTATGGAAAATGAACGTATCTTAGTGGTAGATGATGACAGGGATATCGTCGCCACACTGAAAATCCAGTTGGAAAGAGAAGGCTTTCCTGTACTTACAGCTTACGACGGCGAGGAGGCTCTCGCCATTCTGAACAGGGAAAAGATACATCTGATTCTTCTCGATGTGATGATGCCGAGGCTTGACGGATTTTCTGCCATTATGAAAATACGCGAAAAGCGAAATATCCCGATTTTAGTCATGTCCGCCAAGTCGGAGGATTCTGACAAGATACTTGGGCTCTCCATCGGTGCGGATGACTACATCACAAAGCCCTTTAACTACAAGGAGGTCATTGCCCGTGTGCGCAGCCAGCTAAGACGCTATATGAAGCTGGGCGGCGTTTATTCCGGAACGGATGAAGTCACCATCGGGCGGCTGTGCTACAATTTCACGGCGCACACTCTGACAG
>CAMWUP010000337.1 GCA_947177465.1 uncultured Lachnospiraceae bacterium | reverse complement strand
GTACGATATCACTTCAGGCGATATTTATTTTAAAGGCGAGAGGATTGCGGCAGGAACCCTTTCTTATAAAAGAAATATCAAGGAAGCAAAGCAGAAATATAAAGAAGAAGCGGAAGCGCTGAAAAAATCAGGAAAAACAGAGGCGCTGAACGCTAAAAAGGCAGAGCTTGATGCCTATATAGCGGAGCAGCTAAAGCAGATGAAGGAAGCGCGCCGCGACCATAAGAAGCATAAAACAGTCACTGAGATTCAGATGATTTTTCAGGATCCGATTGCCTCTTTGGACCCTAGAATGACGGTAGGGCAGATTATTGCGGAAGGACTGGTTATCCAGGGCGAGAAGGACAAAGAAAAGATTAACCAGAAGGTTTATGAGGTTTTGGAGATGGTGGGACTGGTGCGTGAGCATGCGGGCCGTTATCCCCATGAGTTTTCCGGAGGACAGCGGCAGCGTATTGGTGTGGCACGCGCGGTTATCATGCATCCGGAGCTGATTATTGCCGATGAACCTGTCAGCGCGCTTGACGTTTCTATTCAGGCACAGGTTATCAATCTTTTGGACGATTTGCGCCATAAGATGGGGCTTACGGTTATGTTTGTTGCCCATGACCTTTCTGTTGTCAAATACTTTTCCGACAGGATTGGCGTTATGTACTACGGTAAAATGGTAGAGCTGGCAACATCGGACGAGTTGTTTAAGCATCCGCTGCACCCCTATACCCGTTCCCTGCTTTCTGCCATTCCCCTGCCGGACCCTAACTACGAAAAGCAGAGAAAGAGAATCACCTATGTGCCGTTAAAGGAGCATGACTACAGCAAGGATATGCCTTCTTTGCAGGAGGTTTCGCCCGGACATTTTGTACACTGTAATCAGGCAGAGTTTGAAAAATACCGCAAAGAGGTGCAGGAAGAGTCATGAAGCATAAGAAGTATGTGATACAGCTTTTGACAGCGCTTCTGATATCTTTTATGATTATGCTTATGCGGGGGCTTTTCGAAGCAGAGAAGCTGGCGGATAAGGTACTGATTATATGCGACGGTTTTACCGTAACATCATTCTGCTTTTTGGGAATTGGCGCGTTGATATGGGTATCGACAACCGGCTGGTTTGACATATTCAGCTTTGCCTTTCAAAGAGCTGTTCATGCCTTTATCCCCGGGCAGATTCGTGATAAAACAGGCAATTATTATGATTATAAAATGAAAAAGGCGGCTGACAGAAAGCCTTTTTCGGAGCGTTCCACTTTGATTATCGGGGCGGTGATGCTTGCAGTCAGCGTTGCGCTGACTGCGGTGTGGTATCAGCTTTGATGTGTAAAAGGAGGGTTTGCAGCTATTGGCTGCGCCCTCCTTTTTGATTAGGCCACATCTTTTGTATATCTTAACTTGATTATTAAAACCAATGCAAGTATAATGGGATATAGCCCGACATATCATACATGTCAGAAGGGCGGCGAAAAAGAAATAACAGGGAGGCAGTCATGAAAATCGTGATTGTAGGCTGTGGAAATGTAGGAACGGCACTTGTCGAACAGCTTAGCCGGGAAGGGCATAATATTACGGCCGTAGACGAAAAGGAAGACCTTGTACAGGGCATCACCAATACCTATGACGTCATGGGAATTGTGGGAAATGGAGCCGTATACAGCGTGCAGCTTGAGGCCGGAGTGGGAGAGGCGGATTTGCTAATCGCCGTGACAGGACAGGATGAACTGAATCTGCTCTGCTGTCTGATTGCAAGAAAGGCGGGTGGCTGCCACACCATTGCCAGAGTGAGCAATCCTGTTTATTATAAAGAGATTGCATTTATCAAAGAAGAGCTTGGTTTATCTCTGGTCATCAATCCGCAGCATGCCGTTGCGATGGAAATGGCAAGGCTTTTGAAGTTTCCTTCCGCATTGGAAATAGACACCTTTACGAAGGGAAGGGTAGAACTGGTAAAGTACAAGATACCGGACAACTCGGTTTTGTGCGATATGCAGCTTAAGGATGTGAGCAGCCGTTTTAAAAGCGATGTGCTTATCTGTGTGGCAGAACGCGGTGAGGAGGTTCATATTCCTGACGGTAATTTTGCCCTGAAAGCAGGCGATAATATTACGATTGTGGCGGCTTCAGCAAAGATAGCAGCATTTTTCAAAAAGCTCGGGGTTCCGACCATGCGTGCAAAGGATGCCATGCTGATAGGAGGAGGCGGCACGTCTTATTATCTTGCTACAATTTTGCTGGATATGGGCGTAAAAGTTAAAATAGTGGACAAGTCCCGCGCGCGGTGCGAAGAGCTCTGCGAGCTGGTACCGGAAGCGATGGTTATCTGCGGAGATGGAACGGAGCGCGATTTGCTTTTGGAGGAAGGTCTTGCAAAAGCAGAATCCGTCGTTTCCTTGATGGATTTTGATGAAGAAAATATTATGCTTTCGCTGTATGCAAAAAGCATTTCCAAGGCAAAGATTATCACAAGGGTACATAGGATTGCTTATGATGAAATCATTGAAAATTTAAATCTGGGCAGTATTGTGTATCCCAAAAATATTACGGCAGAAAATATCATTAAGTTTGTGCGTGCCATGCAAAATTCCATGGGCAGCAATATAGAATCCCTGTATAAGCTGAATGACAACCGCGTTGAGGCGTTGGAGTTTATTATCAGGGAAGACTGTCCGCTGGTCGGGATTCCGCTCCAGGAACTAAAGCTGAAGAAAAACATACTGGTATGCAGCATCAACCACAAGGGCAGTATTTCGACGCCGGGTGGACAGAGTGTTATTTGTGTGGGAGATACGGTGGTTATTGTGACAACAAGAACCGGTTTCCATGATATCAGGGATATTTTGGAGTAGAACAAAAGCTATGAATCATTCAATTATTCGTTATATTTTGTGCAGGGTATTGGAATTTGCAGGTTTGTTTATGCTACTTCCGTATCTGGTGGGTCTGATTTATCAGGAGCCCCAGCGTTTTGCATATTTGGGCGTGGCGGTGGTAAGTCTGCTTGTGGGCTTTGCCGGAAAGCATGTTAAGCCGAAAAGCAAGGTATTTTATGCGAGGGAGGGATTTGTCACGGTTTCTCTGTCGTGGCTGCTCTTGAGT
>CAMWUP010000336.1 GCA_947177465.1 uncultured Lachnospiraceae bacterium | reverse complement strand
GTATATGACTTGTAAAGGAATAATTATTGAAAAATCTAATATTCCATACATATTTTGATTATAAATAGAAATCAGTTTTATAATTATATGTGGGAAAAGATGTACATAATAATCACATAGGATATAAAGGGATATTAAAAAAGTGAGAGAAAAATGTGATGTTGATTAGCAAAAAAGATATATTTTTTGTGTCATTACCTTGACACAAGCAGGGCATCTGATTGGCAACCATACATACAGCCATATACAGCTTACGACAGGCAACAGAGAAGCGTTTAAGGAGGAATTGATTCGGACCAACGAGATTATTATGGAAATCACCGGACAGGAGGTGATTTACGTCAGACCGCCCTATGGCTCGTGGGATAAGAAGTTTGAGACAGAGTTAAACATGTTTCCGGTGCTTTGGACGGTGGACCCGTTAGACTGGTGTACGGATAATGTATCCTGCATCACCAGTCGGGTATGCGCCCGCGTGAAGGAGAATGATATTATTTTGATGCACGACTATTCCGCATCCAGTGTCACTGCTGCCCTTCAGGTGATAGATGAACTGTTAAAGGAGGGGTATGTGTTTGTGACGGTGGACGAGATACTGTTTGACTGACCATATTCCGGAATGCAGAAGGCGTCATATGCATATATTTCTGAAAGGTGCGGTTGTAATAGCTGATATTGTTAAAGCCGCACTTGGTGGCAATCAGGCTGATTTCGTCGCCGGAGTGCTCGAGAAGCTCCATGCTCTGCTGAATCCGGTAATAGTTCAGATAGGAAAACGGCGTCATATGTGTCATGGCTTTAAACAGGCGGCAGATATGTCCCCCGCTCAGATGAAAATTTTTTTCAAGCTGTGACAGGGTGATTTCGGAATCGTAGTTTGCGCGGAGATACGCCATGATAGACTTGGCAAGCATAACCGGATGTTCGGAACCGTTTTCGACAGGATTGTGGCTGGGCACAGTGTGGACGGCAAGTAGATGGAAGGCTTCTAAGAGGCGTGCCTTAATCAACAATTCATAAGCATATTCTTTGGCAAGGAAAGCCTGTCGGATTTGGCTCAGGCATTGCAGCAGGGACAGCTCCCATGCAGTACCGGTGGGCGTGAGGTTTTCAGGCTGCGTGATACCGACATGCAGGAGAAAAGCGTCTGTACTGCCGGACAAAAGAGGCTCCAGGTATTTTTTCTGAATGGTGTCCCTGCTTACACTGCGCAGAAAATCAGGGTGAAAAACAATGGCAAAAAAATCGAGCGGCATCTGCTCCGGACAGTTCAGAGAATGAAGCTGGTTGGAGGGAATCAGGCAGATATCGTTTTCTTTTACCGGATAGATTCTGCCGTTTAACCGGACGCTGCCTTCACCTTTGGTGATGACCAGAAATTCGATTTCCTCATGCCAGTGGCATCCGATGCGTTCTTCAAAGGCGGAATTGGAGGAAATATCATATAACATAAAGGGAAACAGGGCGTTTCCGTGCGGCGTGGTCTCACGAAGCAGGGGAATATTTTGTGTGTTCATTTGAATCCTCGTAATATCAATATTGTACAAGCATATGTAAATATTGTTAAAGAATTAAAAATCTTCCGTCAATATAATGTCAGTATAGAGGCAGTAACGGGAAAAAGCAATTAAAAATTTCAGGAAATGTACATGATTAAAAAAACGGAGGAAACAGACATGAGGTTTTGGCAGGAAGAGCAGTCTTTGGTATGGAAGCATGGATACGAGACGGTGATGGTTACGCCGTGGGGGAAAAACGCGCTGCGTGTGCGCGCTACAAAGTATCCGAAATTTACGGAGCATGACTGGGCGCTGGAGGAGCCGGTTTCGGCTTCAGGTGATGCGTCGGTCGAGATAGGTGATGGAATGGCGGTAATTACGAACGGACGTCTCTGCCTTAAGGCAGACGCCGCGGGTATCATGACCCTTTACCGTGACGGGAAAAAGATTCTAAAGGAGTATCACAGGGATTACGACCAGCCTTCCTGCAGGGAGAGCCGGTGCTTAAAAATCCGCGGAAGGGAGTACAAGGCAATCGTGGGCGGCGACTATGCGCTGAAGGTACGTTTCGAGAGCAATGACGGGGAAAAGATTTACGGCATGGGGCAGTACCAGCAGCCTTATCTTGACTTAAAGGGCTGTACGCTGGAGCTTGCCCAGAGAAATTCACAGGTGTCCATTCCTTTTGCGGTTTCCAGCTTAGGCTACGGCTTTTTGTGGAATCACCCGGGTGTGGGAAGCGTGGTATTTGGCAAAAACTACACAGAATGGGAAGCAAAGGCGGCAAAGCAGATGGATTACTGGATTACGGCGGACGAGAATCCGGCAAAGCTTTTGGAAAATTACACGGAGGTAACCGGCAGGGCGCCTGCGTTTCCCGAAGGACTTTTGGGGCTGTGGCAGTGCAAGCTCCGTTACCGGACGCAGGACGAGGTGCTTGGTGTTGCGAGAAAATACAAGGAGCTTAACATTCCGCTTGATGTAATTGTCATTGATTTCTTTCACTGGACGAGGCAGGGAGACTGGAAGTTTGACAAAGAGTACTGGCCGGACCCGAAGGCAATGTGCGACGAACTACATGCGATGGGGACGAAGGTGGTGGTTTCCGTATGGCCCTCCGTGGACAAAAAGAGTGAAAATTTCTGGGAAATGTCGGAGCGTGGTCTTTTGATTCAGACGGAGCGCGGCAGCAATCAGACCTATGATTTTCAGGGCGACTGTCTGGAGATTGATGTGACCAACCCCGAGGCGCGGGCCTATTTATGGGAAAAATGTAAAAAGAACTACTATGATTACGGTATCGACATGTTCTGGCTGGACAATGCAGAACCGGATTACGGTGTGTACGATTTTGACAATTACCGGTATCAGCTTGGCAGCGCTCTGGAGGTGAGCAGCATTTATCCCAAGCTTTATGCCAAAACCTTTTATGATGGACTGAAGGCAGAGGGCAGGGAAAAGGAAATCCTGCACCTGATTCGCTGCGGCTGGGCGGGCAGCCAGAAGTATGGCACGCTTCTTTGGTCGGGGGACATTCCCAGCACCTTTGAGTCCATGCGTGACCAGCTTGCGGCAGGGCTTAACATGGGACTGGCAGGAATC
>CAMWUP010000335.1 GCA_947177465.1 uncultured Lachnospiraceae bacterium | reverse complement strand
ATATAGATATGCTTCCCGGGCTGCAGGCTCCTCGCCTTTTCCAGTGCCTGCTCTAAAGAAGAAGCCGTGGTACAGTTTTCCGCCTCAAAGCTTGCCGTATTCGATACCACCACCGTAAAACGGTTTGGCAGGGGACGCCCGATTTCTTCATAAGATTTACGTCCCATAATGACGACGTTGCCCGTCGTCAGCTCGCGGAACCGCCTCTGCTCTCCTTTGATCTTCCAAGGGATTTTACCCTGATTACCAATCACTCTGTTTTTTGTATATGCTACAATTAAAGCTATCATATTTCCTCTTTCCACGGCTGCGGTCTTGCAAAGTAGAAGCCCTGCGAATATGCTATGCCGATTTCCTCCATTACTTTTTGGATTGCCTCATTTTCCACATACTCACCCACTACCTCTTTGCCCTGCCTTGTGCACCAGTCGTTTATCAGTTCGACAAACTCACGGCAGTTTTTATCGCAGCAGATTTCCTTGATGATTTCCCCGTCTATTTTCAAAATATCCGCATCAATTCGTATAATATGCAGCATATTGGAAAAGCCGCTTCCGAAATCGTCGATGGCAATCCTTGCGCCGTATTCGTGCACACTGTCCGCAAACTGCTTGATAAACTGATAGTCCCTGATTTCTTCACTCTCCACCAGCTCGAAAATAAAGTTTTCCGGATGCTTTGCTTCCTTCAGATAATGAAAAATCATGCGCAGCATATCCCTGTCATAGATGTCCTGTACATTCAGATTCACAGTCACTGCAATATCCTTGTCAAGGAACATCTCCATAACCTTCCGAATCATGATAATGGACATGGATTCGTAGAGATTGTAATCCTTTGCTACAGGCAGACAGCGTCCCGGCTGGTAAATATTGCCCTGCGCATCCTGTATACGCAGCAGTGCCTCATACATGCCGACCTTTCCGGTGCGGTTGTCATGGATTGCCTGAAAATAAGGAACTACCCTGTCCTGTACCAGCGCCTCCCGCAGAGTCTGCAGCATGTGCATTTCCTCTTTTACGCTGAGCACTTCACCCGGCATCTCGCTGTAGAGAACAAAGGATATTTTATTTTTAATACCGTATTGAAGCGCAGCCTCTGCCTTCTGCAGCGGCTCCCGCTCCCGCAGGACAACCGCGCCCTCATATGAAAAAACAAAGTCTTTATAGCTGACGCCATTTAAGTAATCAAACACTTCCTTCATACAGGAGATGAACGCTTTATCCTCCATATGGCTCTCCGCAGCAATGAGCAGGGAACATTCGCCATAGCTGTAAAAATGAAGCCGCTTTCCAAAGAAACGCTTTCCCACGTCCGCATACAGACCTTTTAGTTCATCCAAAAACATGCTGTTTCCCATAAACAGCCGCATGATTCGCTCATTTTTCAAAGTAAAAATTGCAATTTTGTCCAGATTGATGGTCTCGCAGTCAAATAAATACTGTGTCTGATTATCCAGCCCGAGCTCCGAGCAATAAAACATCGCCTGCTTCATCTTCTCCTGCTGCTCGCTCAACTGCCGGTTCAGTTGTTTGTTTCCCATTTTTAAAAGGTAATTTATCATCTGCACATTGTTGTGCTGCAGCACAGAAGTATTTTTCAGGGATTTGCTCTTCAAAAGCAGCCTTGCATCCGGATTCTCGGAAATTCCGGCAACCACAAAGGTAGAATTGGCATATGTATTTTTGCCTCCCATATGGATAATTTCACCGGACAGCAGTGCGCCGCTCATATTCGTGGTAAAAAACTGACTGACCTCCCACTTTGCGCAGTCATGCAGCATCCAGCCTCTTGAAAGACAGTCGTAGGCAAAAAGCGCCTCAATCGGCTCCTCTCTCAAGTCCTGATATACCTCGCTCAACTGACTGACAATCTTCTGTGGGTCAAAATAACCCAGCGAAAATTTCATTCCCGCTGAAAGCTCCGTAAAGAAATTAAGTCTGTTCCGTTTTTCCGCTTTCCATGGTTCCGGCAGTATTTCAAAAGGCTCATAGACCAGATTATAGGCAACCTGCGAAAAATCCTCCCTGACCAGCGGGAATATGCCTGCCAGAAGCGGGTCCTTCTTCAGCTCTTCCGCACCGCCAAGCAGACTTTCATACCAGGCGGCAGCATCCCCGCCCTCGATTTCGTCCAGATAATGTTCATGCACGCCGGTCACTTCGTAGTTCTTTCCCACACTCTCCACACCGCAGATGGCATTTTCATACACGGACAGCGCAGAACCGCTTATCACAACCGCCGCCATATCCGTAGAAGACGCCTTTGTTCCGGCTAAAACATATGCCCTGCTCTCCGCCTCCTGATGCACGCCCTCCGCAATATAGGCAACGCCGCCTATCATCTTAAGCGTCGGATACCGATTGTTCATATGCCAGACAAATTTGGCCGTCTTATAGTAGGATAACGGGAAAAATACCAGCATCAACCCCTCGCCGCTCTCTATCAGCGCTTCCGATACCTCTTTATACAATGCCTCTCCCGACTTGTCCTCTCCCGTCTGTTCCTGACAACTGAACATGCCCATCCGCAGTTCGCTCTCTTCTATTTCAGTGATGGAAACCAGACATGCATCAGAGACAATATCCCCCTCGCAGATTACCTTTGACGTACTGCACCCAATGATAACCGCATTGGGAAGAAGCCTTTCCATATCCGCTGCAAGCAGCTGCATCTCCTCAGCAGTATGAATACTGCTGTGAATCCTGACAAGGCTCTTTCCATTTCTGTTTAGCTGTATGCTGTCCAGATATTCTTTAAAAAAAGCAAGTGATGTATACAGATGATTATATGCTTTCATTCCCGTTTCCTCCCATCATCAGAAACTGTTTTTCCTGCACCGGACTACTTAAGGCTTCCGTCCTTCTCTCCATTATTATGTACTGCACATGTGCCTGCTTTTTGCGCCTCCTCATAATACCAGCACTTATAGTCCAGCACTTTCAGCGTTTCCTTTAACTGCTCAATCTGCCCCAGCACAGCCTGACGCTGCTTTCTTATCAGCTCCAGCCGCCTGTCGATGGAAGTGTCCCCCTCTACACATAAATCCACGAAGCTCTTGATATCTTTAATCGACATTCCCGTCTTTTTCAAACATTCTATTAAGGC
>CAMWUP010000334.1 GCA_947177465.1 uncultured Lachnospiraceae bacterium | reverse complement strand
TATATTGATAAGGCGTATCTGACGAGAAACGCTATCAAGGAACAGCTCAATCAGAAAAGCATCAAGTATAACTGGCATGAAGCGGACACTTCTGTGCTGGAGGGTGTGCTTGCCAGAGGAGACCGGCGGATTTCGCAGGTATTGTTAAAGGTTTATGAAAAAGGCGCCATCTATGATGCATGGAGCGAATTTTTCGATAACGAAAAATGGCTTTCTGCTTTCTCAGAATGTGGGCTTGACATTGATTTTTATACCACAAGGGAGCGGGGACTGGACGAAATATTCCCATGGGATTTTATAGATTGCGGGGTATCAAAAAATTTCTTAAAGCGGGAATGGCTGAAGGCGCAGAAAGAGGAGACAAGTTATAACTGTCGCAAGGAATGTCAGGGATGTGGCGCAAGCCGTTTTAACTGCGGCGTCTGCTTTGAGGAGCATTATGATGACAATACGCCATGCTGGTCTTAAGGATATGGGGTATGATAGGACTTTAGAAAAAGCTTACACATAATTTTAAGGTAGTATGGATTTCGGGCGCGGTGCCTGCGCCAAAGGCGGCGGAATGGAGATTAGCATGAAAATCAGAATTAAGTTCAGAAAATACGGCAACTTAAAGTATATAGGACATTTGGATGTGCAGCGTTTTTTTCAGAAGGCTGTACGGAGAGCGGGTATCGATGTTGCCTATACAACAGGGTTCTCGCCGCATCAGGTTATGTCCTTTGCAGCGCCTTTGGGCGTCGGTCTGGAAAGCAATGGAGAATACATGGATGTTGAGGTAAACACCTTCACCGACTGTCAGGATATTGTTACAAGGCTGAATCAGGCATGTGTAGAAGGGATTGAGGTTCTTTCTGCAGTCGTTCTGCCGAAGGAAGCCGGCAACGCTATGGCAAGTGTGGCAGCGGCCGGCTATACGGTGCGTTTTCGTGAAGGCAGGGAACCGGATTTTGACTGGAAGCATGAAATCACATCCTTTTATGAAAGAGAATCCATACCGATTACGAAGGAAACAAAGAAAGGAACGGCAGAAATTGATTTGAAACAGGGCATCTTTGCTTTGGAGCTGCGTAGCAATGCACTTTATATGCTGCTTGATGCAAGCAGTGCCGGAAATATAAAGCCCCGTATGGTGATAGAAGCGTTTCTTTCTGATTATCAGGATACCTTACAGGAAAATGCACTTTTGATTACAAGGGAGGAAACCTATACCAACATTGGCACGTCTGATACGCCGAAGCTTGTGCCGCTTGAGGCCGTAGGGCTGGAGACGGCGTATGAGTGACAAAAAATTATTGCTTTACAAACAACAAAATAAAATAGTGGTACTGCGTTTAGGAGCAGGACGGCTTCACTCTGTTAAAGTATATGATGAGGCGGATACTGCCATAAAGGATAATATATATATTGGAAAAATAGCACATCTGCGCCATAATATCAATGCTGCATTTATAGATGTCCAAAAAGGACATAGCTGTTTTCTTTCCCTTGAAAAGCCGTTAAAGTCTGTGCATATGCTGAATCGTCCTTACGATGGCAGACTGCTGGAAGGGGATGAGCTTATTGTGCAGATCTCAAAGGATGCTGTCAAAACAAAAATACCGGTTGTAACCACAGAGCTTACCCTTTCCGGCAGATACCTTGCCATATCGGACGGCACCGGCCGGCTTCATTTTTCTAAAAAGCTTTCCGAAGAAAAGCGGTGTGAGATAGAAGCTTTTCTGCTGGAAGCCGGATACATTAACCGCAAGCATGTAATTCTGTTTCCCCATAAAAAGCTGGCAAATGATGATGCTTCTCAGGAAAGTACCCCTTGGGATACATCTTCCTGGGATATCATAGTCAGGACCAACTGCAGGAGTCTGACTGATTATACCCCTCTGCAGATGGAGTGGGAGCGGCTTTGTAAAAAGAAGGACAAGCTTCTTGCCGATGCACGTCACAGAACCTGCTTTTCCTGCCTTAAGAAAGCGCAGCACCCTTATCTGGAGGATTTAAAGGACTATTATACAGAGGATATTGATGAAATTGTCACTGACTGTGAGGATATTTATGAAGCTTTGAAGCATTATGAAGAAGAGCAGCGCGCTTTAGGCGCTTTATTGCCGTCAATCCGGCTTTATCAGGATGAATACCCCATGTGTAAGCTGTATCAGCTTGAAAAACGGCTTAGAGAGGCATTAAACAGCGCTGTATGGCTAAAATCCGGAGCATATCTGGTAATTGAGCATACAGAAGCAATGACGGTGATAGATGTAAATGTTGGCAAGTTTATAAAGAAAAACATGAAAAGTCAGGATGCTTTTTTTTCCGTCAATATGGAAGCGGCACAGGAGATTGCCCTGCAAATGGAGCTGCGAAATCTGTCGGGCATCATTATTGTAGATTTTATCAATATGGAGTCTGCTGAAATGGAAGAGAAGCTTTTAGAAAGGCTGAGGGAACTGACTGCCATGGATTCTGTCAAAACAGAAGTGATTGACATAACACCTCTGGGGCTTGTGGAAATCACCCGCCAGAGAATCAGCAAACCGCTTAGGGAACTGTTTCGACAAGACGAAAAAGGAGACTGGGTATGCAAATGAAACTATTGAAGCTGGAAAAGGTAAAGGATGGAAAATATCTGAAAAATTATGAGCTGACTTATCTGAACAAAGCCGGTCGGGAAAAGACCTATGAAATTGTCAGCAGAAGAGAGTTACAAAGCGCTTCTGACCTCGGAAAAAATCCCAGTGGTATTTCCATTGTTGCCACCTGTCAAGACAAGCTCTTGCTGCTCAGAGAGTTTCGAATGGGCATCAACCAAAGCGTCTTTAATCTCTGCGCCGGTATGCTGGAGGAAGGCGAAACCTTGGAAAACTGTATCGAAAGAGAGCTGTACGAAGAAACCGGTCTGAAGCTGAAAAAGATAAAAAGAATCCTGCCGGCTTCCTATGCTGCAGTTGCGATTTCCGACTTAAAGACCTATATTGTTTTTGCTGAAGTCGAGGGCGAATTAGGCGACCACACTTCCCCAAATGAAGAAATCAAAGCCGGCTTATACAGTCGTGAAGAAGTCGCTGAACTCTTAGAAACGGAGGAATTCAGTTCAAGGGCACAAATGGCAGCATAC
>CAMWUP010000333.1 GCA_947177465.1 uncultured Lachnospiraceae bacterium | reverse complement strand
CATAAAGGCGTGCAATGTCATTGACTTGATTATCGAAATATTGCGCGGCTCCAAGGACCGCGCTATGGCGAAAGCGTGTCTTGTGGAAGGAAAAACCGACGGCATCCGCTTTAAATCCAAAGAATCCAAAATCATGGCGGCGCAGCTTATGTTTACGGAAAAGCAGGCGAATGCGATACTGGACATGCGGCTCTATAAGCTGATCGGACTGGAAATCGAAGCCCTGATAAACGAGCATGAGGAGACGCTCGCCAATATTTACCGCTATGAGGACATCCTGGCAAGAAAGGATGCTATGGCGCAGGTGATTATCAATGAACTGGATACCATTAAGCGGGAATATGCAAGGCCGAGAAGAACTGTAATTGAAAATGCAGAAGAAGCTGTCTATGAAGAGAAAAAGCCGGAAGAGATGGAAGTCATCTTCCTGATGGACCGCTTCGGCTATGCAAAAACCGTGGATTTAGGCACCTATGAGAGAAATAAAGAAGCGGCGGATGCGGAAAACAAATATATTGTAAAATGTAAAAATACAGGCAGAATTTGTTTGTTTACCAACACCGGACAGCTTCACACCATCAAGGTGTTGGATATTCCCTTCGGTAAGTTCAGGGATAAAGGAATTCCTGTTGATAATATCAGCAATTACAGTTCAGATAAAGAAACCATTCTTTGTGTGGCGAGTCAGACAGAATTGAACCTCTATCGAATCCTCTTTGTTACAAAGCAGGCAATGTTAAAGGTAGTGGACGGCGGGGAGTTTGATGTGAGCAAGCGCCTTGTGGCGGCGACCAAGCTGGGTGACGGAGATGAGGTTTTAGATGTATCCATATTGAATGAGCAGAGAAATATTGTCCTGCAGTCCGCAGAGGGCTATTTCCTGCGTTTTGCGATTGAAGAAATACCCGAAAAGAAAAAGGGCGCAATTGGCGTCAGAGGAATGAAATTGGGAGAAAAGGATTCTCTGGAGGCAGTTTACTACACAAAGAACGCAGTAGAATCTGCCATTAAATATAAAAACAAGAAGCTGATACTCAATAACCTAAAGCCCGGCAAGAGAGACGGAAAGGGAACGAAAATAAGGGGGTAGCATATGAGAGTGATTGCAGGAACGGCGCGCAGTCTCCCGCTGAAATGTCCGAAAGGAATGGATACCAGACCGACCACCGACCGCATCAAGGAAACGCTGTTTAACATATTACAGCCGTACACGCAGGGCAGCGTATTTGTGGACTGTTTCAGCGGCAGCGGCGCAATCGGAATCGAGGCAGTAAGCAGGGGGGCAAAAAAAGCATATTTTATAGAAAATACGCAGGCGGCGATAAGCTGTATCGAGGCAAACCTTGCTTTTACCAAATTTACGGACCGCGCAGTTATTCTAAAGCAGGATGCCATCACCGCATTAAACAGCATATTTGAAAAGGAAGTCGATATTATTTTTATGGACCCGCCCTACGGACAGGAGCTTGAAAAGCAGATGCTTTCTGTCTTAAAAAACCACCGTTATGTAACAGAAGAAACGCTGATTATTGTGGAGGCGGATATAAAAACTGATTTTTCCTATGCGGAGGAAATGGGCTACGGGATTGTAAAAGATAAAAAATATAAGACAAACAAGCACATGTTTTTACGTCTTGTCAGATGAGGGAGGAAATTATGAAACGTGCTGTTTACCCGGGAAGCTTTGATCCGGTGACTTACGGACATCTTGACGTAATCAGGCGGGCAGCGTCGGTTTTTGACGAATTAACCGTCAGTGTACTCAATAATAAAGAAAAGAAGCCGTTGTTTTCTGTAGAAGAACGTGTTAAGATATTAGAGAAAGCGACCAGAGATATACCCAATGTAAAGGTAGATTCTTTTAGTGGGCTTCTGATTGACTATGCAGACGACAACGATATTCATGTGGCAATCCGCGGACTCAGGGCGATTACCGATTTTGAATATGAGTTGCAGATAGCGCAGACGAACAGGGTATTGTCCAAAGAGCAGTTGGATACCATGTTTTTTACAACAAGTTTGGAATATGCTTATTTAAGCTCGTCCAGCGTAAAAGAGATTGCCAGCTTTGGAGGGGATATTTCACTTTGTGTACCCAAATTTGTGGCGGATATGGTATATGACAGATATGGAATCAAACGGCATACGGGAGAGTAAACATCGGCTGGCAGAGGAGATTTAAGATGAGCAGCAGAATCGAGCAGTTAATTGACGAAATCGAAGAGTACATTGATAGTTGTAAGCCACAGGCATTTTCCAGTACAAAGATTATTGTCAACAAGGATGAAATAGACGAGCTTCTTCGTGAACTCAGGATGAAGACGCCTGATGAGATAAAGCGTTATCAGAAAATCATCAGTAATAAAGAGGCTATTTTAAATGACGCCCGCACAAAGGCAGAGACACTGGTAAAGGAAGCGACGATACAGACCAATCAGCTTATCAATGAGCATGAAATTATGCAGCAGGCCTATGCGCAGGCGAACGAGGTAGTTACCATGGCAACCAGACAGGCGCAGGAAATTCTGGACAATGCGACCATGGAGGCGAACAATGTCCGCATGTCCGCCATGCAATACATGGACGACATGCTGGCAAACCTTGAAAATGTCATTGCAGCCTCTTCGCAGACGGCGGCGTCCGATTATGAGGCGCTCATAGGCAATCTGAACCGTTATCATGAAATCATTCAGTCAAACCGCTCGGAGCTGCATCCGGTAGAGGAACTGGTTGAGGTTGATTATGACGGACAGGGTGAACATATAGACGTGATTTAAGTTTACATAGGGAATAATGACCGGTTTCCGGAGAACTTCATGTTGCCGGAAGCCGGTTTTCTTGCTTGCATGTGAGGAATTTGTTTATGGGAAAAATAAAATTATTCGCGGCAGTTTTCATTTTCATAGGGCTTTTTACACACTTTTCCAGCGTTTCCAGAGCAGACAGCTTCCGATACCCTCTGGATACGGACGGTGAACTTGTCATCGTAATAGACCCGGGACATGGCGGGAAAAATTTGGGCGCCGATTACAATGGGTTTCTGGAGAAAGAAATGAACATGACGGTTGCTAACGCCATGTATGAAGAATTGACGAAGTACGAGGGCGTCACCGTCTATATGAC
>CAMWUP010000332.1 GCA_947177465.1 uncultured Lachnospiraceae bacterium | reverse complement strand
GAGGAAAAATGATATAATAACTGAGGTTGTCATTTTTTGCATTACAACAAGGTAGAAAAAATAACCGTATAAATCGGGAGTATAAAGCGATGGCGGCGAATAATAAAGGAAAAAAGACTTCATCCTCAGGAAAAGGTTCCACAAGAGGAAAGATAAATACAAATGCAGGCAAAGGATATTCAGAGCAGGATAGCGCCCTTTTTCATGAGGTGGTGCTTATTCTGTTGTTTGCGGCGGCTGTGATTCTGTTTTTATGCAATTTCGGCGTGTTGGGAACAGTCGGCAACGGAATCAGCAGCGTCTTGTTTGGGTTGTTTGGATATCTGGCATATGTGGCGGCAATCGCCGCTTTTTTAGGGGCGGCGTTCTGGTCTGCCAATGGAGGCAGTCCGGCGGCGGTCAGAAAAATTGCGGCAGGGGTAGTATTGTTTTTAATGGCGGGCGTTATCTGTGAAATGATATCAGGATATGCCCTGCATATGGAAAGCTACAGCCTTGCAGAGCTTTACAAATACGACAGCGAGGCGAGAAAGGGCGGCGGCGTGATAGCGGGAAGCCTTGCCTATCTATGTTATCATTTTCTGGATACGCTGGGTACGGTCCTTGTTGTGGTTATTTTATCCCTGATAAGTCTGGTGCTTCTCACAGAGCGTTCTTTGGTAAACAGCATGAAGAACGGCGGCAGACGCGTGGCGGAGTTTTCACGGGAGGATGCGGAGAGGCGGCGCGAGCAGGCAAGGCAGCGGCGCTCCGATATAGAAGAGGAGCGGCAGCGCAGAGAAGAGGAAAGAGAAAAGCGGCTTGAGGAGAAGCGGCTGAAAGCGGAGGAAAAGGAAAATGAAAAAATACTCCGTATGGATAAAAAGGTAAGCGGCGTCATGGCGGACACAACGCTGACACATGTACAGGAGAAACGTGTGCGCGACGACATGCATGAAATTATATTAAATACAGAAGAAGATTATGCGGAGCCGGAACCCGAAATGCCGCAAATGCATGAAATCAGAATCAGCGGTGCGGTACCCGAACCGGAAGAACCAGCTTCGGAAGAGGTATTTTATGGGGAAGAAGAAGCGGACGGGGGGAGCCGTGTGGAGGACGATTATCTGCAGGAGGAACCGTCGGAGCCTGCTGTTGTTACACAGCCCGTTGCTACGCAGTCTGTGAAAACGCCTGCAGCAGAACCTGCGCCAATGCGCCGTCCGGCTGCAAGACTGCCGGAGAAGCCCAAAGAGAGCAGTCAGGATATGATAACGCCGGAAAGCTCTGTTCAGGGCAGGCTTCCGGGTAAGTACATATTTCCGCCTCTTTCCCGTCTGCAGAAAGGGAAGAGCGGCGGCGGTGATTCCGCGAGAGAACTGAAAGAAACTGCCATGCGGCTGCAGCAGACGCTTGCAACCTTTGGCGTTAAAGTGACGATTACTGATATCAGCCAGGGACCGTCTGTGACGAGATATGAGCTGCAGCCGGAGCAGGGAGTGAAGGTAAGTAAGATTGTAGGCTTGTCTGATGATATTAAATTGAACCTTGCGGCAACAGACATCAGAATAGAAGCGCCGATTCCCGGCAAAGCAGCCATTGGCATTGAAGTGCCAAACAAGGAAAATATGGCTGTCGCACTGCGGGATTTGCTGGAGACAAAGGAATTTAAGGAATTTCCGTCCAATCTTGCCTTTGCAGTAGGCAAGGATATTGCGGGCAAGGTGGTGGTGGCGGATATTGCCAAAATGCCCCATATGCTGATTGCAGGTGCGACCGGCTCCGGTAAATCAGTCTGCATCAATACACTGATAATGAGTATTTTATATAAAGCCCATCCTGACGATGTAAAGCTGATTATGGTGGACCCCAAGGTGGTGGAGCTTAGCGTATACAACGGTATTCCGCATCTGCTGATTCCGGTAGTGACAGACCCGAAAAAGGCTGCAGCGGCACTCCACTGGGGCGTTTCCGAGATGACGGACCGCTACAAAAAATTTGCAGATTTTAATGTCCGCGATTTAAAGGGATACAATCAAAAGGTAGAAAGCATGCGGGAGAGCGGGGACGAAACGCTGTCGAAGCTTCCGCAGATTGTGATTATTGTGGACGAGCTTGCGGACTTGATGATGGTATCTCCGGGGGAGGTGGAGGAGTCCATATGCCGTCTGGCGCAGCTTGCCAGAGCGGCGGGGATTCATCTGATTATTGCGACACAGCGTCCTTCCGTCGATGTTATCACAGGACTTATCAAGGCAAATATGCCAAGCCGTGTAGCATTTAGTGTTTCGAGCGGTGTGGATTCCCGTACCATTCTTGACATGAACGGCGCTGAAAAGCTTTTGGGAAAAGGAGATATGCTCTTTTATCCGCAGGGCTACGCAAAGCCGGCGCGTGTGCAGGGCGCTTTCGTCTCAGACAGGGAAGTGTCTGATGTGGTGGATTTCCTCAAGAATCAGGCGATAGGCAATGTCTATGCCGCGGATGTGGAGGAAAAGATTCAAAACATAGGCGGCAGCGGACAGGGCGGCGCTTCGGGGAGTGACGGTGCAGGATCTTTGGATGAGTATTTTGCCGATGCGGGCAGATTTATCATTGACAAGGATAAGGCTTCCATCGGTATGCTGCAGAGGATGTTCAAAATAGGCTTCAATCGGGCGGCAAGGATTATGGATCAGTTGAGTGAATACGGCGTTGTGGGCGAGGAAGAGGGGACAAAGCCCAGAAAGGTGCTGATGAGCATGACGGAATTTGAGCAGTTGCTGGAGGAAATATAATGATGAAAACAGATATTGAGATTGCACAGGCGACAGAAATGAAGCCAATCACGGAAATAGCGGGACAACTCGGCATTGATGTGGAGGAGCTGGAACTGTACGGAAAGTATAAGGCCAAAATATCGGATGCATACATAAAGAGGATTTCCGATAATTCGGACGGAAAGTTGATTTTGGTTACTGCCATCAATCCGACGCCGGCAGGCGAGGGCAAGACCACGGTTACTGTAGGATTGGGAGAAGCCTTTGGAAAGCTGCAAAAAAGAGCGGTCATTGCCCTTAGAGAGCCGTCGCTTGGACCAAGCTTTGGCATAAAATGAGGCCCATACGCCCGCGGATAAACGCAAAATGGAACCAAGGAAGAATTTAACAATCA
>CAMWUP010000331.1 GCA_947177465.1 uncultured Lachnospiraceae bacterium | reverse complement strand
TCCAAGGCTGATTAACGCTTTTTCTACCTTTTCCTTGCTACAATTACACAGAAACCGAACCGGCATGGTATCCGTAAATTCTATATCAAGTCCCTCTAACAGTTTTTCCAGTATCTGCTGCGGCGTGTTTCCCTGCTCCAAAAGCGCCGTCACGGACTGTATACTTTTTAAATTTTCCTCCAGCCTGTCAATCACGGCGTCCTCTGCAAAGGGCATAAGCTGCACAATGAAGCCGCCCGCCTGCTTTACCGTATTATCCTTCTCCATCAGCACACCGAGCCCCACGGAAGAAGGCACCTGTTCGGAAGCTGCAAAATAGTAAGTTAAATCCTCTGCAATTTCGCCCGTCTGAAGGCTAGTCTGCCCTACATACGGCTCTTTTAACCCCATATCCCTGATTACACTCAGGATTCCGGCGCCCACGGCGCCCGCCACGTCCAGCTTGCCGGAAACGTTCGCCGGAAGTATCACCGCTGGATTTCCCGCATAACCCTTGACATTGCCCGCCGCATCCGCAGTCACTGTCATTCCCTTCATTGGTCCGTCCGCAGAAACCTGCAGAGTCAGCAAATCCTTCTCTCCCTTTAACATACTTCCCATCATACAGCCGGCTGACAAAAGCCGTCCTAACGCCGCCGTCACCACCGGACTGGTATTATGTGCGCGTCTTGCCTCCTCCACCGTCTGTCTTGTCGTACAGGCAAAGGCGCGTACCTGCGCCTGCGCCGCCGTCGCTCTCACCAGATAATCTTCCATATGAATTACTTCCTGCCTTTCACACATCTTGCCACCATATAAATCCTCTCGCTTGTCTTTGACACTGCCTTATGCGTGTCCGCGTCTAAAACAAGCTCTATCTGCATGCCTGCCGCCTCAAGCAGCCGGCGCATCTGCCCTTCTGTATAGCCTCTCTGATAATGGGTTTCCGAAAATTTCCTGTAAAGATTTTCCTGACCCTCCCTTACAAACACCGTCACCTCGTACTCGTTGAGCGCTTCCTCCGGATAATAGGTGTTTTCCCAGATAAAGCTGCATGTTTCCCGATTCTCGGCTATCGTCGCATCCCCGATAACCTCCGCATATTTATAAACTGTATTAAAGTCAAAGATAAAAATACCCTCAGGAAACAAATAATTTTCAACTAGCTTAAAGACCTGAAGAAGCTCCTCCTCCGATAGCATATAGTTGAGAGAATCGCAAACGCTCACCACCGTCCCCACAGTACCGTAAAGCTCCAGCTCCCGCATATCCTGCAGCAGATAAAGCGTTTCATGTCCCATACGGTCCCGCTTTTCCATCGCCAGCTCCAGCATATCGGCAGAACTGTCCACTCCTATCATATCATAGCCTTCCTCCGCAAGCAGCTCTGTGAGAGTTCCGGTTCCGCACCCCAAATCCAATATCAGGTTCCTTTCCTCCTGCAAAGTTTCTGCCGCCTCTTTAGGTATCGCTTCCTGCAAAGTCTCTGGCAGCTTTACGGGCTTGGAAATCCCGTACTTTTTGATTGTCTCTGCAATAAAATCCCGCCACTTCTCGTATGGCGTCTCATCCATAAAAGTATCATAAACATAGGCAAAATCTGTATACGCTTCCACTTTTGCACCCCCACATATCGCAAAGCCTCCTGCGACACGGAACATTCAAGCTTATTATCCTGTCCGCTTATTCGCCCAGCTTCACGGACACAAAGAATCCGACAACCAGCGTAACAACGCTTATCAACGCGGTGAGCACAGTAACACCGGAAAAGATCGCCAGATTCATCAGGATAACCGCTATCGGAGACGCTACTATCAGTCCGATAATCGCCCAGAATGCATACATCGGAAACTTCTGAAAAATAATTTCAATCAGATTTGCTATCACAAAAATGCCGACTATAATACCGATTCCGGCAGGCACTAAAATCCCCATACCCGTCAGTATGCCATCGATATCAAACGAAACCAGCGCACGAATAAAGAGACTGACAGTCTCAATAATCGGATGGTAATAACCGATAAGCAGCAGTATCATAGAGCCGCTGACCCCCGGGATTACCATGGTAGCGGAAGCAATCATCCCCACCCCAAACAGCTTTATCACATTCAAAACACTAAAACTCAAATCAGGAGCGGCGCCTTCCTTTTCCCCAATAAGCGCAAACCCTGTCACCAGCACAAAAAATATGATAAAGGCAACTTCATGTCCTGCTTTTACTTCATTGTCCTTCACTTTTTTGTACATGGCGGGCAGACCGCCCAGTATCAGACCGATAAATAGAAAATTGGTGGGAACGGGATAATTACCAAATAAATATTCCAGTCCAAAGGCGCTTGCCGCAAGCGCAGCCGCCGCTCCTAAAACAATCGGAATCAGAAATAAAATGCTCTTTTTGAACTCCTGAAACAAATGTGTGATACAGTGAATCAGCCTGTCGTAAATTCCCATGGACACCGCCATGGTGCCGCCGCTGACGCCCGGTATAATATTGGCAATTCCTATTACCGCTCCCTTGCACATATCCTTTAAAAACTGCATAGCTTCCTCTTTTCCGTGCTGTCTCATCCTTGCGTTTACACAATATATTTGCACAACACTTGTTGATTTTTTCCTATTTATTCTGCAACAATTTCCGCAAGCGCTTTTAACAGCCGCTCCATTTCTTCTTTGGTGCCAATGGTTATCCTGAGATAATCCGCAATACGCGGCTTGTCCCAATGTCTGACATAAATGCCTCTCTCCCGCAATGCCCCAAATATCGTCCCACCGCTTATACGCCTGTGAGCTGCAAAAATAAAGTTCGCTTTGGAATCGGGAAAATCAAATCCCAGCTTTTTAAGCTCTTCCTTTACCCATTCCCGCGTTTCCATAATCTTTCCGCAGGTTTCCGCGAAGTAAGCCTTATCCCGCACAGCCTGCGCACCCAGAATCTGTGCCGGCAGATTCATCGTATAGGAATTAAAGGAGAACTTGACATCATTCAGATATTGTATCAGCTTTTCATTTCCCATGGCAAAGCCTATACGCATCCCCGCCATGGAGCGGGATTTGGAAAAGGTCTGCACCACCAGAAGATTCTCATATCGGGACAGTAACGGCAGGCAGCTTTCACCGCCGAAATCAATGTACGCCTCATCCACAATCACTACCACTTCGGG
>CAMWUP010000330.1 GCA_947177465.1 uncultured Lachnospiraceae bacterium | reverse complement strand
TGCAATATGTCCTACAAAACCATCCCTGTCTGCTTTTATTTCTTTTTCGAGAGCTGCCTTAGGCAAAAGCGCCGTATCATAAACCGCCGCGGAATCTCCTCCCTGCGCCTCCACAAATTCCGCCAGCTTTTGTAACGCGCTGCCATCCTCTATCACGCCAAGCAGCTTCGCCCTTGCCTCTTCTTCAGTTTCTGCTTTTTTACCCAAAAGCAGCATCTGCGTACCGAGGGTTAAGCAAAGCTCCAGAAAATCTGCAGGCCCCCTGCCCCGAAGGGTTTCGATTGCTTCCTTTACCTCAAGCGCGTTTCCTACCGCAAAACCCAATGGCTGATCCATATCCGATATGACCGCAACGCAGCTTTTGCCCGCGCCGTTTCCAATCTTAACCATTTCCCTTGCAAGGGCAAAGGAATCCTTCTCTGCCTTCATAAACGCGCCGCTGCCTGTCTTCACATCAAGCACGATGGCATCTGCGCCCGCTGCCAGCTTTTTACTCATAATGGAGCTTGCAATCAGGGACATATTGTCCACGGTTGCCGTTACATCCCTGAGCGCGTAGAGCTTTTTATCCGCAGGCGCCAAATCTGCAGTCTGCCCCATAATGGAGATGCCAATGCGATTTACGTTCTCAACAAATTTTTGTGCAGAAATGCTTGTAGAAAAACCGGCAAAGCTTTCCAGCTTGTCAATCGTGCCTCCGGTGTGCCCCAGCCCTCTGCCGCTCATCTTTGCCACAGGGATACCGCAGGCTGCCGCCATGGGCGCAAGCGCCAGAGAGGTCTTGTCCCCGACGCCGCCGGTGGAATGCTTATCCACCTTGATTCCGTCTATCGCCTTTAAGTTCAGCACTTCCCCGCTGTCACGCATTGCCATTGTAAGGGAAAGGGTCTCTTCCTCATTCATACCCTGAAAGTAGACTGCCATCATCAGGGCGGACATCTGGTAATCCGGTATCCTGCCATTTGTATAGCCCTCTACCATAAATGCAATTTCCTCGCCTGTAAGCGTTCCGCCGTTTCTTTTTTTGACAATCAAATCACTCATTCTCAAATTCATACACTTTTACCCCCTAATCCACGGATTTTAAGGACTCCGCCATATTGATACGGTTTAATTTGCCTGCCATCATTCTATTGACAAGCCACGCAAACACAAAGGTTAAAATAATGCTGTACAGGTAACTGGTCCACTGAATATGGACGTCAAAGGACACCATATCAATTTTTGCCTCCTGCATAACGAACGCATGTAAAAGCTTCCCCAAAAACAATCCTGCCACACAGCCGATACCGGTCAATACCGTATTTTCCCGAAATACATACTTGGCTGTCTCTCTCTGATAAAAACCGAGCACCTTTATGGTTGCAATTTCGCGGATACGCTCCGTGATATTGATGTTGTTTAAATTATACAGCACAATAAAGGCCAACGCCGCAGCGCACATAATAATCACAATCACCACATAGTCCAAATTGCCCATCATACCGGAAAACCGCTCTTTGACATCTTCACTGACCGTTACCGTTGATACATTTTCCGCCTTCATAACAGTGGCTGCCGTCTGATGTAAATCAGACTCTTCGGGGGCATTGGCATAAAGCGTTTTGTATGACGGCTCCCCCATCTGTTCTTCATAGGTTTCCGGTGCTATATAGACATAATTATATACATAATTTTCACAGATACCGGACACGGTAACATGAATGGCGTTCCTGTCTTCGTCGTACAGCCATATTTCATCCCCGACGCCGACTTTGTAATGCTCCGCAAGCTGGTTGGCTATCACGGCTTCCCCTGCCTTCGGATAGTCTATGACTTTACCGCTTCTTGTATGCAGGCTGATAAAATCGTCTGCATTTTCCGGTTCCTGAATCACCACCAGATTGACAGATTTTATTTGTCCTGCAATTTCCAGGTCCAAAGCCGTCTCATAAGCCGGAAGATAAGTAAGTCCGCACGCCTCCATAGCCTGCAGCGCAGCGCTTTCCTTATCCGTCCTGAAATCCTCCTGCAGGGAAATACTCAGGTCGTATATGTGAATTTCTTCAAATTGCTTTCTGGCTATATTCATAACAGAATCCCTGACGCCAAAGCCGGTCACCAAAAGCGCCGTACAACCGCTGATGCCGATTATCATCATAAAGAATCTCTTTTTATACCGGAATACATTTCTTACAGATACCTTTTGCAGGAAATTCAGCCGCTTCCACACAGAGGATATGCGCTCCAGAAATACCCTTTTTCCCGCCTTTGGCGCTTTGGGACGCATAAGGCTCGCGGCAACCTCCTTAAACTCCTGACGGCAGGAAAACCACGTCGTTCCCATTGTGCAGCAAATTGCCACAAACAGGGATATCAGAGCAAGCTTCCAGTCATAGACATAATAGAAGGCGCCAAGATGATACATAATCTTATATACCACCCAGATGACATAGGGTATCATAATCGTACCGATAAAAAAGCCCGCCACACTTCCGACCAGCGCCGCGCTTCCGGAATAAAAAAGATATTTCCCCATAATGGACGCCTCGCTGTAACCAAGCGCTTTTAAAACACCTATCTGCGTCCGCTGTTCCTCTACCATCCGATTCATGGTTGTCATACATACCAGTGCCGCCACCAAAAAGAAGAATACGGGAAACACATTTGCAATGCCATCCACGATGCTGGAATCATTTTCAAAGCAGACATAGCCAACGTTGGTATCCCTTCCCAGCACATAGGTATCAGGCATCCCCATATCGTCTATCTCTGCCCTTGCATCCGCAAGCTTCTCCTCTGCATCCGCAATTTCTTTCTCAAACTCCTCATAAGCGTCGTTGTATTCCTGCCATCCTTCTGCAAGCTCTTCCCTGGCGTCTATCAACTCCTGCCTCGCATCCGCAAGCTCCGTCTCAGCGTCCGCAAGCTTTACCTCGGCATCCGCCAGTTCCCTGCGTTTATCCGCAAGTTCTTTTCTTGCAGTCTCTATCTCTTCCCTTGCCGCAGCAAGCGCCGCCTCACCTGCTGCAAGCTGCTGCTTTGCCTGCAAAAGCTCCTGCTCTGCCGCGGCAATCTGCGCTGCTGCCTGCGGTACCTGTGCATAAGCGCCGTATGCCTGCCGCATGGCCATAAGCGCTGCTTCGCTCTCCGCTATCGTTTCTTCTGCATCCGTAAG
>CAMWUP010000329.1 GCA_947177465.1 uncultured Lachnospiraceae bacterium | reverse complement strand
CGTACTGCCGGCGCCAGAGAGTATTGGATTGTTGACCCGATAAAGAATCAGATTCTGGCGTATCGATTTGAGCAGGAGACAATGGAAGAATATTCCTTTGGAGAAGATGTGCCGGTTGGTATTTATGAAGGATTTTCCATAAAAGTAGAGTAAGCTGTAAGAATGAAATAGATAGAGCCGTATGACGGCAGAAATAAAGGAGAAATATCATGGGTTATTATTTAACCAGTCAGCTTTGCAGAAAACGCAGCTCTGTACAATCCATACCGATGAAACATTGTACAGAGTATAGCGCGTGAACAGCGTATTTGGATTTCATCGGAAAACAGAGCGGTAAGTGCATCATCAATGCGCTTATGGCTTGTTTTCCGTGGGTAAATCAGGCGTGAGAGGCTATGGACAATGTTTTGTCCGTAGCCTTTTGTGATATAGAGAGCGTGAGTAAAAGGCGCAAATTTGTGTGCTTGACGGCGTTCTTTATAAAGGCAGAAGGCGGTGCAGGAAAGTGCACGGAAGCCTTCTGCCTTTTTGTATTTAAGGGTCTGCTTATGGAATATATCATGTACACAATTTGAAACTGGTAAATATGAGTTTTGCAATCATCTATTGTAATTAAAGTGGAAAGGAACGTGATAGAGATGAGTTTGTTAGAAGTAGAAGGACTGACACATGCTTTCGGTGACAACCTGCTTTACAGAAATGCGGGTTTTGCACTGAATAAGGGAGAGCACATCGGCATTGTGGGGCAGAATGGCGCAGGAAAAAGCACCCTGATTAAAATCTGTACAGGACAGATTATGCCGGATGCCGGACGTGTGGTACGGCATCCCAAAATATCCGTGGGCTATCTGGACCAGTATGCGGAGATAGAAAAAGAGATTACCATGGAGGCGTTTTTAAAATCAGCGTACGAGAAACTGTACCGGATGGAGCAGGAGATGCTTCTGCTTTATGAGAAAGCAGCGGACGATGAAAAGGCGCTGAAGCTTGCGGCAAGGTATCAGGAGCAGCTTGAAATGCAGGGCTTTTACGACATTGATACCCATATCGGACAGGTGGCAGGCGGACTGGGGCTGTCTGCGATTGGACTTACGCGTCCGGTCGGGCAGATGAGCGGCGGACAGCGGGCGAAGGTGATTTTAGCGAAGCTGCTTCTGGAAAAGCCGGACGTACTGCTGCTGGATGAGCCGACGAATTTTCTGGACAAGGAGCATATCGCGTGGCTGTCAGACTATCTGGCGGGGCTGGAGAATGCCTTTATGGTGGTGTCGCACGACTATGATTTTCTGGAAAAAATTGCAAACCGTATCTGCGACATCGATAACAAAACGATAGCAAAATACTATGGGACATACTCGGAATTTTTGAAAAAGAAAACGCTTCTGCGGGAGGACTATGTGCGCCAGTATGCAGCCCAGCAGAGAGAAATTAAAAAGACGGAGGAATTTATCCGTAAAAATATTGCGGGAATCAAGTCTAAAATGGCAAGGGGCAGACGGACTCGTCTGGAGCGAATGGAAAAAATGGAGGCGCCGGAAGAGAAAGAGATAACGCCGCAGTTTCAGTTTTCGGCGCTGCCGCTGACAAATGTGGAGCATCTTCAAATTAAAAGGCTGGCAGTGGGGTATCAGTATCCCGTTCTGTCAGGTCTCGATTTTATCGTAAGAGGCGGGCAGAAGGTGGTGATTTCGGGTTTCAACGGAATCGGAAAATCCACGCTGTTAAAAACGCTTGTCGGGGAGCTTGCACCCATGCAGGGCAGCTTTCGGTTTTCAGAGCAGGTTGTAATTGGCTATTTTGCACAGGATTTGGTATGGGAGAACGAGACCAAGACACCTATACAGGCGGTTGCCGACACATATCCAAGCATGGTAATGAAGGAAATCAGGAAAAAGCTTGCAAGATGCGGAATTTCGGAAAAGCATGCCGCGCAGCCGTTGGGAACCTTGAGCGGAGGAGAACAGGCAAAGGTAAAAATGTGTCTTCTGACGCTTACGCCCTGCAATTTTCTGATACTGGATGAGCCGACCAACCATCTTGACGTTCGGGCAAAGGAAGCACTGCAGACAGCATTGTCAGAATTTTCCGGCACGGTTCTGCTTGTCTCCCATGAGGAGGCGTTTTATAGGGGGTGGGCACGGAAGGTATCCGTGGAGGATATTTGCAGTAAGAGATAAAGAATAGTGGATACAAGGGTCAGAGCGGTTAAAATACATTTGACAACTCTGACCCTTGTATTTTTTATATTAACATGATAATTTGTTGTTATAATAATGGATATGTCAGAAAGGAGACTGCTATGAAAAGAAATTGTAAAAAATTAACGTCACTTATGATAGCTATTATTTTACTGTTTGCTTTGTGCACAGTGAGTGCGAGTGCAGAAGAAAATATTGTATGTGACAGAGATGTTGATGTCATTGTACAAGATTTCGCAAAGGCTTATTCAGATTCTCTGGTGCAGCAAAGTACAAACGAATTACAACAGATAATGGAGCAAAATGACGACAATGCTTTTTTTGAAGCATTTATGGAATGGCGGTTTGCCATTATGCAGAACATGAATAGCGGGTACTATTCTCATAACTGTGATGTGGTGAAAATAGAAGTAGTGTCCGGCAGCGCTGATGTTGTTAATTTACACATATACTTAAACGAAGATTTTGAATATAAAGACGGCGGTACCGGATATGCATACAATGTGCAGATGGATATGCAGGTAAGGGATGTTTTCGGGGAATATAAAATTACAAAATTAGTATTTACTGTGGAAGACTTTTATGGAAGTTTTTGTGAAAAAATGGCAGCGATACCTGAAATGATGTCAGCAGAGAGTACGGAAGAAAATTTATCCAATAAATTGGGCATTCTCATTACGGAACTTGAGATGTTGAGACAGGAGATGGATGAAGTTACACAGGAACAAATCGGAAGTGAGCCTGAGGTAGAGGAAAGTATTTCACGTGCAGCGTCATATGCTTATGATGCTGCAAGAGGGGTGCAATATGCACGGACTTATGGAAGCAGTCCAAATGGAAACTTTTATACGGCTGCTGGGCGTGATTGTACGAATTTTGTGTCTCAATGTGTCTGGGCAGCTTATGGCGGCTGGAATAGTACAATTAGTAATACGGATTTTATAAACAATATAAGTAATAAGGTTAGGATGGTTCCTGGCGTTTGGCAAGGTGGA
>CAMWUP010000328.1 GCA_947177465.1 uncultured Lachnospiraceae bacterium | reverse complement strand
TGCCTATCATAATCTTCTCGGCTTCATCACAACTATCCATCCATTTCTTTTGGAACTTTGTATCATAAATGGACGCTGTTTTTTCGGGATTCGTTTTCTTGGCGGCGTCAATGCACTTCTGCTGGATAATGACAGCTTCAATCATAATGGCGAGGAAGCCGATAATGCCTGCAAAAAACGATACATTACGATTCTCATTTTCAAAAGCTTCAAAACCGCCGGAATACGAAGCAGCAATGAGAAAGTAGGAGAGAATAAGAGCAGCGCTTGTAATCCAAATGACAATGGATAGTTTTTCATCAATTACATCTGAAATTTCCCCGTTTTCGCCATCCCAAGAGGAGAGCAGTTTCTTTGCGCTTTGATAAATTGGAGCACAGACCACCGGCACGATAATCGCTGTCATCAACATCAGCCAATGGGCAATATAAGTGCCGAAAAATGCGCCTGCGCTTTTCATACCGCCCGCCAGCATGTTCAGTCCGTATTTTGCGGCGCAAAAGCCTATTATTCCGCCGACAAGCAGGCTTATGACCATAATGGACATAAATTTCGGGAGAGCCTTCCGATTTGCTTTCTTGATTTCATTATTATCCATTTTCTTCTTCCTCCTGCAAATAGAAAACATCTTCTACCGTAACGCCGCATACTTTTGCAATTGTCAGGGCAAGGGTGACGGACGGCGAATAGTCGCCCCGTTCAATCAGGCTGATTGTCTGCCTTGATACGCCGCATAAACGCCCCATTTCCTGCTGATTGACGTTTAGTGCGGCTCTGCGTTCTTTCAAACGATTTCGCAGTATCATACAGCACCTCCTTGTGACAGCCGGATTTGTCTGATTGACAAATATAGTTGTCATATTGCATTATATTCTTGTCATTTCTGCTTGTCAATAGGATTTCATAAAAATGTGGGTCAGGCGTCCCCTGCCGCATCCCTTTACCGCGCCCATCCCCTCTTTTTTAGAAAAACTTCACTTGTACATACGTCGTATATCCGATATAATAGTTTACGTAAAAATATATAGGACCGGATATTTATTTTGATAATAGGAGAGGGAATATGTCAGATTACGATAATATATACACAGATGGAGATAGGGAAAATCCGGAGAAAGAGCAGATAAAGGCAGTTGACAATAAGGAAGCGGAAGGCGCTAAAGAGACAGAAGGCGGGGCAGCTTCCGAAAAGAAGGAGCAGGAGGAGCCGAAAAAGGAGTACGAAGATGTGTGCTTTATCTGCAGGCGTCCTGAGAGCAAAACAGGGAAAATGTTCAAGCTTCCCAATAACATAACCGTTTGCAACGATTGTATGCATAAAACAATGGATACGGTAAGCCAGTTTGACTACCAGGGGCTTTTGAACAATCCTTCTTTTGGGCAGGATATGGGAAAAGGCTTTCCCAATATAAGCTTTGTCAATATTGCCGACTTACAGGGTGAAGGTGGCATTCCCAACAAACAGCGTCTTAAGAAGAAAAAGGAAAAGAAAGAGGAACAGCCTGTTCTCAACATCCGCGATATTCCGGCGCCCCATAAGATAAAAGCGAGCCTTGACGAGTATGTGGTGGGACAGGAGCATGCAAAGAAGGCAATTTCCGTGGCGGTCTATAACCACTATAAACGTGTTGCCACCAATACCATGGACGAAATTGAGATTGAGAAATCCAATATGCTGATGATTGGACCAACCGGATGCGGCAAGACCTATCTGGTCAAAACGCTTGCGCGGCTTTTGGACGTGCCGCTTGCCATTGCAGATGCGACTTCACTGACAGAGGCGGGCTATATTGGCGATGATATTGAGAGCGTGGTGTCCAAGCTTTTAGCTGCGGCCGACAATGATGTGGAAAAAGCGGAGCGCGGTATTATATTTATTGATGAAATTGACAAGATTGCAAAGAAAAAGAACAACAATTCCCGCGACGTCAGTGGTGAATCCGTGCAGCAGGGGATGTTAAAGCTTCTGGAGGGTGCAGAGATAGAGGTGCCCGTGGGTGCGAACAGCAAGAATGCAATGGTGCCTTTGGCGACGATTAATACCCGTAATATCCTCTTTATCTGTGGGGGCGCGTTTCCGGATTTGGATATTATTATCAAGGAACGTCTGACGAAGCAGAGCTCCATGGGCTTTAACGGTCAGCTTAAGGACCGTTTTGACAAAGAGAAGAATCTGATATCGAGAGTAACAGTTGAGGATATCAGAAAGTTTGGTATGATTCCCGAGTTTATCGGCCGTCTGCCGATTATTTTCACGCTGCAGGGCCTCACCAGGGAAATGATGGTGAAGATATTGAAGGAGCCGAAGAATGCTATTTTAAAGCAGTATCAGAAGCTGCTTGAGCTGGATGAGGTAAAGCTCGATTTTACAGAGGAGGCGCTGGAGGCTATTGCGGAGAAGGCGTTGGAGCGCGAAACCGGTGCGAGGGCGCTTCGCTCCATTATCGAGGAGTTTATGCTGGATATTATGTACGAAATTCCGAAGGATGACAATATAGGCAGGGTTACGATTACACGGGAATACATTGAGGGAACAGGCGGACCGATTATCGATATCAGGAGCAGCACGGCGGCAAATCCCGATGAGTTGAGAATGCTGCCCGCAGGACAGGATGAAGGCGGACAGGCATAGAAGAGGGATATTGTCATAGGATATTAGCAAGAGAGACAAAAAGCTGGCAGCTATGACCTGTAAAGAAAAAATTTTATCAGAGGATTATGGTGAACTGATTGTAGATTATACCAATCCTTTCACGACAGAGGAGGAAAACCGGAGGTATTGTTTTACCAGAGTAAACAGCCGCTTCGGGATTGCCTATTTACCGCAGAGTGATCTGAACAGCATTATGGGAAGGCTGTATGTGTACCATACGCTGCCCAAGGTGTTTGGGCTTATGGCTGATGATTTTGACCCGATAAGCCTGATTAGTTCAGGGATTCTGCAGACGCAGAGACCGCCGCTTTCCCTGAGCGGAAGGGACGTGGTGATTGCCTTTGTGGACACGGGAATCCGCTACGCGCAGGAGGAATTTTTGAATGAGGCCGGAAACAGCAGGATAATGGCTATCTGGGACCAGACGATACAGACGGGTTCTCCGCCGGAAGGCTATGAATATGGGACCTTGTTTACACGCTGGGTCTTATACACATCTCCGAGCCCACGAGACTAGGCATGAGCTCGTATGCCGTCTTC
>CAMWUP010000327.1 GCA_947177465.1 uncultured Lachnospiraceae bacterium | reverse complement strand
GCCATGCTGGAGCTTTTGTATGCGACGGGAATCCGTGTATCAGAATTGCTTGCGTTGAAGATATCGGACATTAATTTGAAAGTAGGATTCATTATGTGCAGCACTGCGGGTAAGGAACGGGTGATTCCTTTTGGCAGCAAAGCGCGCAGCGCACTGATAAAATATCTGGAAGTGGCAAGAAACTCCCTGATTGCAGAAGAAGCGGAGCAGATATTGTTTGTAAACTGTGCGGGACAGCCTATGAGCAGACAGGGATTTTGGAAAATTGTAAAACAGTATGCAAAAAAAGCGGGTATCGGTTCTGAAATCACGCCGCGTATGCTGCGCCATTCGTTTGCAGCGCATCTTTTGGAAAATGGTGCGGACTTGCGAAGTGTGCAGGAAATGATGGGACATGCCGACATATCCGCCACACAGGTATATCAGAGCATGAACCGTAATCATATCAGAGAAGTATATAAAAGAGCTCATCCGAGAGGATGAGCTCTTTTTGACAGGTATTATTCGTAGTCTGCCATATCGTAAATTAGCCGTTCCGTGTCTTTCCAGCCAAGGCACGGGTCGGTGATGGATTTGCCATAGATACCGCCGCCTACCTTTTGACAGCCTTCTTCAATATAGCTTTCCACCATAACGCCCTTGACCAGCTTATGGATGTCGGGGCTCAGCTTGCGGCTGTGCATAACTTCCTTGACAATGCGAATCTGCTGTTCAAACTGCTTGTTGGAATTGCTGTGATTGGAGTCGATGATACATGCGGGGTTTTTTAACTCGCGTTCGTTGTAGAGAGTTAAAAGTGTATTTAAATCCTCGTAGTGATAGTTGGGGAGGTTGCGTCCGTATTTGTTGGTGGCGCCGCGGAGAACCGTGTGTGCCAGTTCATTTCCGGTGGTCTTGACTTCCCAGCCTCTATAGATGAAGGAATGGGGGTGCTGCGCCGCGTGCACGGAATTGAGCATAACGGAAAAGTCGCCGCTGGTGGGATTTTTCATGCCGGCAGGCACATCAAAGCCACTGCAGGCAAGGCGGTGCTGCTGGTCCTCCACAGAGCGGGCGCCGATGGCTACATAGGACAGGATATCGGAGACATAACGCCAGTTTTCAGGATAGAGCATTTCATCGGCGGCAGTCAATCCGCTTTCCTCGATGGCGCGAATCTGCATTTTTCTCATAGCAATGAGTCCGGCGAGAAAATCCGGTTTTTTTTCAGGGTCAGGCTGCGATACAATACCTTTATAACCTTCGCCGGTGGTTCTGGGCTTGTTGGTATAAATGCGGGGAATGATAAGCAGCTTGTCCTTCACCTTTTCGTTGACCTTTGCCAGCCTGTTCACATAGTCGCAGACAGAGTCCTCATTGTCGGCGGAACAGGGACCGATAATAACCAGAAATTTATTGCTTTTTCCGGTGAAAACGTCCTTGATTTCTGCATCCCGCTTTTCTTTAATCTTTGCCAGCTCATCCGGCAGGGGAAACTGTTCCCTGATTTCTGCCGGAGTGGGCAATTTTTTTATAAATTCAAAGCTCATGTCGATACCGTACCTTTCCTTAAAATACGATAGACATTATATAATAAATCAGAAACGGGCGCAAGACTTTTCCTTTTTCCCTATGATTCTTTTCAGCAAAAGCAAAAGAAAGCCGGCAGAGTAAATCTGGGAAAACAGCATACCGGCTATGTAACTGTCAATGCCGAAGCGGGGCAGCAGCCAAAACACAAAGGCAAGCCGTATCAGAAGGGAGCTTACATTGACAAAGAAGACGCTGCCGGCCTTGCCGAGACCATGCAGAATACTGGTGAGTGTGGAACACAGGTATAAAAAGGGGCAGATGAAGCTTAGGGAACAGATAAAAATGCCGGCAAGCTCACTGTGGAAGAGGAGACGTCCGACAGGGCGGCCCAGGATCAGGAAGCCAAGCGTACAGATGCCGCCCAAAAACAGGCACGAATATACGGTTTTGCCGGTGGCTCGCTTTACTGCCAAACGGTTGCCGGCGGCATCGGCTTCTGAGACAATGGGCAGGAGCATAAGGGAAATAGAGCCGGTGAGCGCATTCGGGAAAAAAATAAGGGGAAGCGCCATTCCGGTCAGCACACCGTATACGCTGAGCGCCGTTGCGGAATCGTAGCCATAGGTCTGCAGCATACTGGGAATATAGACCGCTTCAATGCTTTGCAGCAGGTTAATGACAATGCGGGTGAGGGAGAGCGGAACAGAAAGTGCAAGCAGCTTTGCGGCAACGGCAAAATAGGCGGATACAGGATGCAGTGCTTTTACTGCATTTTGACGCAGACTCTTTGTGGAGGAAAGCTGACAGAAGCGCAGGTAAACGGCAATAATAGAGACCACCATTGCACCGAACTCTCCGACTACCAGACCGACAACGGCTACATTGATTGTCGGAGCAGTTCCGTGACCGCCTGCCATATAGCTTGCAAGAAAGACGCATGCCACTCGGAAAAACTGCTCTATAAGCTGTGTTGCTGCGGGAAGTCCTGCTTTTTTTACACCATAAAAATAGCCGTTGATACAGGAATGGACGGCGCCGAGGGGAACAGAGAGAGCGATAATGCGGAGCATGGATGCGGTGCGCGGCTCTAACAGAAATTTTGCTGCGATAAATTCTGAAAAATGCAGCATGATGCCCACACATGGAAGCGAAAGCAGCAGGGAGAGCACAAGTCCCGTCATCAGGATACGGAAAGAAGATTTGTAGCTTTTGGATGAAGCTTCTCCCGCGACATATTTGGAAATGGCAGTCTGAAGGCCGGCGGCTGTGATGGAAAAAGTGAGTGACAGGACAGGACTTAAAAGCTGGTAGACACCCATTCCCTCTTCGCCAAACAGACGGGAAAGATAAATTCGGTAAAAAAAGCCGATAATGCGGCTTAAAAGTCCTGTCAGGGTGAGGATAATAGTGCCTGTGATAAAGGGATTGCTTCGCTTCATGAAAAAAGCTCCATACGGCAGTGTTCTTGATAAATATATTCAAGGAAAGGGCTTGGCAGAACGGTTTTGGATGCAGTTGCCGATTTTTAGATGGACGAAGAAAGAAAAGCGTGTTAGAGTAAAGAAAAAAGGAATGGGAAACGAAAAGAGGAAATTCATGAAGGAAAAGGTTGTGGTGGGAATGTCGGGCGGCGTGGATTCGTCGGTTGCGGCGTATCTTCTAAAGGAAGCAGGCTATGAGGTCATCGGG
>CAMWUP010000326.1 GCA_947177465.1 uncultured Lachnospiraceae bacterium | reverse complement strand
TCTTTATCGTATTTCATTTTCGCAAGCCTCTCAAAGCTGTCTATCTTCGCCTTTTCTAAGTTCCAGCTTGCGTCATTCTTGCTTTCAATCATTTTGATACCTCATTCTTTCTGTTTATAACAAAAACCAAAGCAGCCGCAAAAGCCAATACAATAGTCGTAGCTACACTCGCTTCAATTCCATATATGCTGCCATTCCAAATGTTGTCTCCTACGGATTGCATATTGAATATTGCTGTTAAGGTTTTCTCATTGCCGCTTAAATTCAATCCAAGAACACTATACAAAATAGCATTCCAAAATGAATGAAGACCGCAGGCTGCCCAAATGCTTTTAAAACAAATTGTGAGAAATGAAAAAATAACGGAAATAAGAATTAGATTTATGACGCCAATTACACCATAAATCATTTCCCCTATAAATAAAGACGAACAATGCGGTATAATAAACAGAATTGTGCTTACAATCATTGCCGTCAAAAATGAAGTTTTTTCTTTAAGCGCGTGTAGAACAATCCCCCTACAAAGCATTTCTTCTGCTGCGCCTTGAATCATAAATCCACCTGTTAAGAGAATTATCATAAGAACATCAGCGTTTTCAAAAATTCCTTGATATTTTATATTTCCAGACGCAACAATTATAGCGACAGACAAGGTAAGCAGGAAAATACTTGTAACAATACCAATAAAATAAGTGCCAATTTCTTTTGACAGTCCCATTGCAGCCAAAGGTTTCTTTTCAATCACTTTCCAATAGAGTAATGCAACCCCCGCTATTATGAGGTAGCCGTAGTAAGTAATCAACGTAATAGTTTCTACATCAAACACATCACCGACAAGCATGTTCTTTCCTAAAGCAAAATGCAAAAGGATAACAATTCCTTCAGCTATAAATAAGCCTGCTATGTAACATACCCAGAAGGCAAGTATTTTCTTGACTATGAATAGTGATTCAGGCATCTTTGTACCATTATTAAATGGACTGACTTTTTTCAAAAGCTGTTTCATTTTCCCATTCCTCCCTGCAAATCATGAATACCATTCAATATGGTTTTCAGTGCAAAATCAAAGCTTTCATTTAAGGATAGTGGGTTTCCATATCCACCGTGGCTCTCAATGGAAGAAAAGCCTTGCAGAAATCCCCGAAACATACGCACAATATGCACTTTTTGCTCCTCATCTAATTCATAGGAATCAAGGACTTGAAAAAAAACAGACACCATTCCTTGTGTCGCTTGTAAATGTTCCTCTGACTGATACATATTGTACCATTGCATAGCTTCAAACAATCCCTTATGCTCGACAGCAAAATTACGATAAGCATAACATATAGCCATTATTGCATCATCCTTCGCCCTGCCTATAGCGACTTTTGTGATTTTGCTTTCTAAAGAATGCCAACCGTACAGCATAAGTTCTTTGTTTAGTTCATCAAGTCCACCATTAAAATGCTTGTACAAAGATGGAGATTTTACTCCCAATTCTGCTGCTAACACCTTTAGGGTTACATTAGAAATACCTCTCTCATCCGCTATATTAGCCGCCATTTCAATAATCGTCGTTCTGTTTAATCCCATTTTCACATTGGCTACTCCTTTTGTTTTTAGGCTAATTATATTAGCTATTATAGCATTCATATTCATCAGTGTCAATATATTATAAATACTTACAAACAGACTGCTTTGGGGCTTTGATTTTTATATTCTTTTTTATTTTGAATGTCCGCAAAATACGTCCTGCATCTGTCAGATGAACGACGCAAAGCGTGACTTGCTGCAAGCCCAAATATAACTCGCCGCAAGGTTACACTGTCTTGTAACAAAAGAGAGGATATGCAAAAGCCTGCCCGCTTTGCCTATCCTCTCTTTTTATGGCGTGTGAATCACTGCCTGTTATAATAATCAATTCCATCATTTGGATTGAAATAGGTTCTGATATAGCCGTCCGTGGATACGACGACAAACTCATTCGTCGCTTCCAGGTAATAAACGTCATCGCCGTCCTCCGCTTCCAGCTTATGTAAAGAATCGGGATTGGCAATCACCTGATTTGCCGCGGCCACATATGCTTCCGCAGAATCGAAGCCCATATCAATACCATGCTTCTTATAGTGTTCCAATAAAAGCTTCTCCGAGCGGAAGGTATAGACCGCGGATTCCTGTGGGCTCTTGGCTGGCGCTTGAGCTGATATTGACGCCTCCGGTGATGGTGCAGCAGTCTGAAAGCCTGTCGCAGCAGACGACGTTCCATTTCCATCAGACAATATGTCTGTCTGCTTCCAGCAGAAGAGCATCGCGAGCAGAAGTATAATTCCGGCTGCTGCTGCCATAATTCCTTTTCCGCCGCGCCCCCCTGCCAAATTATGCCTTCCTGCTGCCGGACGGTTTGCCCCGCTTACAGAAAGGCTTCCGGATGCCGGACTGCTGTTCGCCAAAGACGACTGCCGCATTTGCGGCGTATCGGTCTGCCGTTTGTTTTTTTCCCTGCATTCCTGACACCTTTTCGGCAGATTCAGGTTCTTTTTTCTGTAAAAATCCATCTCTGAATTGGTAAGTTCAAATTCTTTGCCACATTGTATGCAAGTTCGTTTCATTGCTACTTCCTCAACCATGATATTTCAAATCCTGTCAGGCAGCCTGCCCTGCTTTTGCTTTCCTAATATCCCAGCGTCCCATCTAAAGAATCGTCGTTGTCAATCCAGTCCTTTACATCGATTTTACGTTAGTCTTCTCGGGTGTCCCGTATGTAAACGCTTTCGATTCCGGCGTTGATAATCAGCCTTTTACACATGGAGCAGCTACAGAATTTCTGACAATCTCACCCGTTTCTACTTCTATTCCTGATAAATACAGCGTGCTGCCAATCATCTGGTCTCTTGCCGCACTGATAATGGCATTCGCCTCTGCATGCACGCTCCGGCACAATTCATAACGCTCGCCGCGCGGAATATTCATTTTCTGGCGAATGCACTCCCCCATATCCGTACAGTTTTGACGTCCTCTCGGTGCCCCTGTATAGCCGGTAGAAATCACTTCGTCGTTCTTTACAATCACCGCGCCGTATCTTCTTCGCAGGCAGGTTCCTCTCTGTGCGACTACCTCAGCCAAATCCAGATAATAATTTACCTTATCTCTTCTCTCCGCCATAATAAATCCTGCCTTTCCGCCTCATGCATGCCCATTATCAATCCTTTTCCATAGCCACGCTCTTTTTCTTC
>CAMWUP010000325.1 GCA_947177465.1 uncultured Lachnospiraceae bacterium | reverse complement strand
GCTCTGCTCCACGCGTCCGCATCGCTGATACCGAGCATCGTCTCCAACTCTTTCCTTGTCTCTGCGCCTGCTCCCAGATTTAAAAGCGACAGTGCGCTGCAAAGACTGTAGGGAGAAAAGAAAACATTCTCTCCGCTTTCCAAATATCCATACAACTGATAAGCAAACTGATTGACCCCATTTCTCAACATGTCCTTCTCCTCTTGCGCTGCACCGTCCGCATTTTCCATTTCTTTTTGTATTTCACCTTGTTTTGTTTCCTGTTTTCCGCAGCCGCTTATTCCTATCAGCATACAAATCACAAGCAGCCATACCAATCCTTTTTTCTTCACAAAAAACCTCCCTTCCATCCGTTTCTGCCATCAGGCAGACCATGTTTCCTATATAGGATACGGACAAAAGAGAGGTTTTTATGGAAAATATTATTTTTAAATAAATTCTTTTACAGTCTTATAAACACCTTTTGCATCCAGACCGTATTTTTCAATCAATGCCGCCGCCGAGCCGGATTCACCGAATACGTCCTGCATACCTATCTTACATACCGGAACCGGATAATGCTTGCAAAGTGCATCGCAGACCGCGCTGCCAAGCCCGCCGATTACGGAATGTTCCTCTACCGTAACTACCTTACCGGTCTTTTTTGCACTATTGACAATCAGCTCTTCGTCAAGGGGCTTAATCGTACAAATATTGACAACCTCAGCACTCACGCCTTCCTCTGCTAACATTGCTGCTGCACCCAGTGCGGAATCCACACAAATCCCGGTTGCCACAATCGTAATGTCGCTGCCTTCCCTGACAACAGTACCCTTGCCGATTTCAAAATGGTAATCCGGTCTGTCATTGATAACAGGAACTGCCGCACGCCCAAATCTCAGATAGACAGGTCCCTGATATTCCAGCGCCGCACGGACTGCAGCACGCGCTTCCACATCATCAGAAGGACACATCACAACCATGCCCGGTATGGTGCGCATCAACGCCAGGTCTTCGTTACACTGATGAGTCGCGCCATCCTCTCCTACTGAAATGCCTGCATGAGTCGCTCCGATTTTTACATTCAGATGCGGATATCCTACAGAATTACGCACCTGTTCAAAGGCACGCCCTGCCGCGAACATGGCAAAAGAGCTGACAAAGGGAATCTTGCCCGCACAGGCTAAGCCTGCCGCAATGCCTACCATGTTGCTCTCGGCAATACCACAGTCGATATGCCTTTCCGGATAAGCTTTTTTGAAAATGCTTGTTTTGGTTGCGGCTGCAAGGTCTGCATCCAAAACCACCAAATCGGGAAACTCCTCAGCCAGTTCCTTTAACGCATTGCCATAGCTCTCTCTGGTTGCGACTTTCTTTACAATCTTTTCCTCTGCCATTATTCTTCACCTGCCTTTTTTAGTTCCTCGCCGATTTTCTCAAGATCCGCCATGGCAACCGCATACTCCTCGTCATTGGGAGCCTTTCCGTGCCAGTCAATGTTATTTTCCATAAAGGATACACCCTTGCCCTTTAAGCTGTGCATCACAATACAGGTCGGACAACCCTTCGTCTCCCTTGCTTCTTTAAACGCCGCCCTGATTTGGTCAAAATCGTGCGCATCTATATTAATCACATGAAAATTGAACGCCTCAAACTTTTTATCAATAGGGTAAGGAGAGCAGACCTCGCTAATCGGTCCGTCAATCTGCAGATTGTTGTTGTCTACAATCACACAGAGATTGTCGAGCTTCCTGTGTCCGGCAAACATCGCTGCTTCCCATACCTGTCCCTCTTCCAGCTCACCATCACCCAAAAGCGTATAAGTACGGTACTCTCTGCCATCCAATTTTGCCGCAAGCGCCATACCCACCGCTGCGGAAATACCTTGTCCCAGCGAACCGGAAGACATGTCCACGCCCGGGATATGAATACAAGGATGCCCCTGCAGATAAGAACCTAAGTGACGCAGTGTCGGCAAATCCTCCACCGGAAAAAATCCTCTGTTTGCCAGTGCAGAATACAGACCAGGTGCTGTGTGCCCTTTGGAGAGTACGAACCTGTCCCTCTCTTCCATCTGCGGGTTTTCAGGATTGATGTTCATTTCTTCAAAATAGAGAAATGTAAACATGTCCGCCGCGGATAGGGAGCCGCCGGGATGTCCGGCTTTTGCACCGTGAACTGCGGTAACAATGCCCTTGCGGACTTCATTTGCCGTTTTTTGCAGTTCCAAATTCTTCATGTTTATTTCCTGCCTTTCCTTTTATATCTTTAGACGCTTATACTCTAGCATACTTTTACTTTTCCGTCCATAGAGAACTGAAAAATTCATGTTCCTCACCATCACCGGCATATATATAAATAAAACCCTTCGGAAGCTGCCTATGAAAAAATCTTTTCCTTCCCTTTTTTCCAAAAAATTACTGCCCTTGTATTTTCTGCTGCCGGTACTTTTCTTATTAACCTTTTTCCTGTTTTTTTCCGGTAAAGATGCAAAGGCATTTGATAATCTTACTCAGGACATTTTTCAAAATGAGCTGTACGGAAATACCTTAAATCTGCACTATACACTTGCCAATCCCGAAGACTTCGGTATTGCGCGCTATGAGCCTGTACTTCCTATTTATTCCGCCGATTCCGGCGAACAGTCCGAAGCGGCACTTCACGATTACATAACCCGCCTTTCGGCAATCAATATAAAACACCTTGAGAAAGAACAGCAATATACTTACAAGCTGTTGGAACGCTTTCTGTCCCACACACAGGAAAGCAGCGCTTTTCCTTATTATGATGAGCCGCTCTCGCCTGCTTCCGGCATGCAGTCCCAGCTCCCGATACTGTTTGCCGAATACGCCTTTCGCTCCGTGGAGGATGTAGAAGACTACCTCGCCCTTTTGGACCAGACAGACGAGTATTTTTCTTCCCTGCTTGTCTATGAACAGGAAAAAAAGGCAGCGGGACTACTGCAGGCAGACACCTCCCTGCAGCAGGTCAGAGAGCAATGCTATACCATTCTCTCCAAAGAAGAACTGACACAAGGAACCCATTTTTTACAGACCACCTTTGTGGAGCGGATGCAAAAACTGATACAGGACGGAAAAATCACACAAGCGGAGGCCGAGCAGTATGAAGCGCAAAACAACCGCCTGCTCTCCACTGTCATGCTGCCAGCCTATGAAGCGCTTGCCGACGGACTGTTTCTTCTTATGGGAGACGGCACCTCCACACCGACAGGTCTCTGCTACTC
>CAMWUP010000324.1 GCA_947177465.1 uncultured Lachnospiraceae bacterium | reverse complement strand
CTCTTTACAGGGAGCGCATGGTCTTTGCTGATTATCGGCGCCTGCCTGATTGTCTGGTTTTTGTTTATTCCGATTGTGATATATACAAAGCTTTCGGCGTACTCAGCTCTTCTCTTTGACGGCATTTCCATTGGCGTTTATCTGTATCTGATAACCTTTGTGACAGGAAAGGATGTCTGGTTTTTTGAGTTGGCGCTTCCTATTGTGCTGTTGGTATTCTGCATTGCAGAGCTTTTGACACTATGTATCAGAAAACTTCCGGTTACATTTCTGACAACGGCGCTTTATTTGTTTACTGCTACGGGGATTTTGTGTGTTGGTCTGGAAATGCTGATTGACCGTTATCTGCGAAGCGGGATACAGCTTGTCTGGTCCGCAGTCGTGTTGACAGTGTGTACTATCATTGATATTGCGCTGATTACCATGCTGTCCAGAGCAAGGCTGCGGGATGCCGTACGGAGGCGGCTGCATTTTTAATGGATTGTCAGGGAAAGGATACAGAAAAATGGCGGATAAAAAGAATCAGAATTTGATGCAGATTATCAGGCGGGTGCATGGTCTGGTGGAAAATACGGATATTGAAAAACACAGGCAGTCCCAGAACCACATCGGGGCGCTTTTGGGAAACAGTAAGGAAATTACCTATACGGAAGTTGCGATGGACGGTATTCATGGGGAATGGGCGTCCGTAAACCGCGTGCATATGAAAAAATATGTGATTTTGTATTGTCACGGCGGCGGTTATTCTACGGGAAGCTGTCTATATGGCAGGACACTGACCACAAAGCTGGCAACTACTACCTCAATGGATGTGCTGAGTTTTGATTACAGGCTTGCGCCGGAGCATCCTTATCCGGCGGCGCTTGAGGATGCCATAAAGGTATGGGACTATCTCATGCTTTTGGGGTATGGTGCGAGAGATATCATACTGACAGGGGATTCAGCCGGCGGTAATCTGGCGCTGGCTCTGACCTTGAAGCTGAAGGCAGATGGGAGACTTTTGCCAAGGGGACTGGTACTGATGTCACCGTGGGCGGATTTGACGTCCTCCGGCGAGTCTCACAGGACAAGAGCGGATGTAGATCCGGTGCTTGACAAAGCCTATATTGACAGAATGATAGCGGCATACATGGGAGAAGCGGATAAGTCGAAGCAGATGCTGGAAAATCCTTACATTTCGCCGCTCTTTGGAGATTTTGCAGGTTTTCCGCCCGTCTACATACAAGTGGGGGACAATGAGATACTGCTCAGCGATTCCGTGGAACTGCACAAGAGGCTGGTGGAGGCGAATGTGTCGGTCAGACTGGACTGTTTTGAAGGTATGTGGCATGTGTTTCAGATGTCCCCTTTCAAGACGGCATATGAAGCAATGGATAAAAATGCAGAATTTATTTATGATATCTGCCGCTAAGTGTAAGAAGAAGTCCTAAGGTGCCAAAAGCCGCCGCATCGGGAAGAGGTTCTTCCTAATGCGGCGGCTTGTTGTTCAGTAGTGGTATTCTCTTGTGCGGTAGTGTGATGCGGTAAGTAAGAGGTCTTTGCCGTATAAAACAGTGCGATACTCTCTGGGAGCAGGAGCTGTTTCCTGAACTGCTTCCTCCAGAACCTGCGCAAACGAGCTTGTGGAAGCTTCCCGTTTTTGTCCGCCGGAATACGGTCTCGGCTCATCGCGTTTTATCCTGCCGGTTAAGGGAACGGCCAATACTGAGTTCACCATAAAAATACTTGTAATTCCTTTTGCTGCAGTTATCCCTCCTTGGATGCGTATTTCAATAGTGTTCCGTTCTTTCTACTATATATTTCGAACATTTGGCGTAAAAAGTTTAGAGTTGGAATTTAAAAAAGAAAAAAGGAGTTTTGTAATTTGTGCAGAATATTAAGAATAGGAAGATGTTTTGATTTGAGGTAAGGTCTGTTTGGGCGCAGAAAGCGCAGAAAGGCTTTTATATGACAATCAGAGAACAACTGGAACTGTGGGAAAAGGACTATCTGAGTCCTTATGCGACGCTCAGCATGCACTCAAGGGGCAGGGAAAGAGAGGAGGAGCAGTGCGATATCCGTCCGGTATTCCAAAGGGACAGAGATCGCATCCTGCACTGTAAATCTTTCAGAAGGCTGAAGGACAAAACGCAGGTTTTTTTAACGCCTGAGGGCGACCACTACAGGACAAGGCTGACGCACACACTGGAGGTATCCCAGAATGCGAGGACAATAGCCAAAGCGCTTCGGCTGAATGAGGATTTGGTGGAAGCAATTGCACTGGGACACGATTTGGGTCATACACCCTTTGGGCATGCCGGTGAGCGGGCGCTGGACCGGATATGTCCGTATGGCTTCGAACACAATGTGCAGAGTGTGCGTACTGTGGAGCGGTTGGAAAAAGGCGGGCAGGGTTTAAATCTGACGGCGGAGGTCAGAGACGGCATTCTGAATCATCAGATGGCGAGTATGCCTTTTACACTGGAGGGTAAAATCGTCAGGCTTTCCGACAAAATCGCCTATATCCATCACGATATGGATGATGCCATCAGAGGCGGCATCCTGACGGAGAGGGATGTGCCGCGGGAGATAGGGGATGTCATCGGCTATACCACAGGCGAGCGGCTGGATCATTTTATCCATGATATTGTGACGACGAGTTTTGAGACGGATGATATCAGGATGTCCGGACCGGTTGCAGATGCGATGCAAAAGCTGAGAAGCTTTATGTTTGAGCGTGTCTACCAGAATCCGGAGGCAAAGAGCGAGGAAAGCAAGGCAGAAATGCTGGTAGAAACGCTGTATATTCATTATCTGAAGCATTTTGAAGAATTGCCTGCCGATATGCGCCGCATGGTGGATACGGGTGAGCCTGCGGAAAAGATTGTGTGTGATTATATCAGTGCGATGACCGACCGTTTTGCCATAGCGGTCTATGAGGAGCTTTACATACCAAAGTCGTGGCACGGATAGGGGAACTTGAAGGCGAAAAGCTTTGCCGACGACATTTACCGCAGGCTTTTCGGGTGCAAATCCGGTGATGGCTGTAAGGCTGCAAACTTGTGAAAAATTTTAAATGAATTAGCAAGCTACAGGAAATTTTCCGTCACTTACAGAATGAGTTTCGCAATCGCATTACGAAATGTACAGGAAAGGAGAAGCGAGATGTACTATCCTGAGGAGCTGGTAGAAGAGGTCAGGATGAAAAACGATATTGTGGACGTGATTTCCGGTTATGTGTCGCTGCAGAAAAAGGG
>CAMWUP010000323.1 GCA_947177465.1 uncultured Lachnospiraceae bacterium | reverse complement strand
ACAAAATAATAAAGTGGTGACTATGAAATAACAACTGGCAGTATTATTAATAGCAGCTCTGATTGTTCCGACCGCTTGCGGTCGGAACAATACGGAGGGCAGTAAAACTTTTATGACGGGACAAAAAAATATTGACAGGGTGGACAGATACACATCTGTGCTCCCGAAGGATTACGAATGGTTTGATTACGGAGAAAGAGCCAAAGCCTTCGATAATCTGGTTTATAACGAGGCTCTCGCAGGTGTTTACGCACCGTTTATCTGGTCGGATGAAACCTATGATACATTTGGACTGGCAGCGTATGTAGGCGATGGAAGGGTTGGAAATGACGGCAGCGAGGAAGCGGTGACGACGGTGGCATCTGTTTTGAGCGCAACGCTTATGGGAATTGACAAGGCATCTCAGGAGGGCGTCAATTATGTGAGCCGGCTTCACGCTTATTTCTCGGAGGAAGAAAACATAATATTGAATAATCCGGCGGGTTCTTCCAAGACCACGTCCATGTGGTACTTGATTTATCCGGCGATACTATATACGCAGGTATCAATCTGTTATCCTGAGGAAGCGCAAATCAGAGCAGATGCGCTTTCGGCAATAGAAAGCTGGTACAAGGCTGCCGAAATTATGGCATCAGGAGACGGCTTTAATTATACGGGCTTTGACTTTACGGAGATGCAGCCTTATCAGAACGATATCTGGAAGGAGCCGGATTCGGCGGCAGGTATTGCGGTGCTGATGTGGTACGGTTATGAACTGACCGGAGAGGAACGCTATCTGGAGATGGCAAAAACCTGCATTGCTTTTGTGGATGCTTTTGAGGGAAGCTCTCTTTATGAAGCACTTTTGTATTTTGCACCCGCTTTAGCGGCGAAGCTCAATGCAGAATACGGGACAGGGTATGATGTAGAAGGCTTTATTAATGATGTTATGAACGGCGGTTCCATACCCCGCGGCGGCTGGGGCTCCATAACAGGAGAGTGGGGAGACTACTGCATGAATGGGCTGATGGGAAGCACCACGGACGGCGGCGGTTATGCGTTTGCCATGAATACCTTTGCGGCAGCTTACGCGATGTCTTCTCTTGCAAAATATGATACCCGCTACGCACAGGCGCTTGGAACGTGGTATCTGCAGATTGCATCAAACAGCAGGTACTTCTTTGCAGATACAACAAATCCGGAGAATCAGTCGGCGACTTCTGATGAAGCGCTTTTAGAACAGATAAAGGAATGGGGATACTGCATTCCTTACGAAGGAATCCGGAAAAGCCAGAACAGTAAAACGCCGTGGTTTGGAGGAGACCCGACCGTCTACGGGTGGGCGGAAACCGATTTTTCTCTGTACAGCGGCGCCCATATGGGTATGATGGGAGCGGTAATTAACCCGACTGATGTGAAAGGCATCTTGAAAATCAACTGTAATGCACAGGTATCAGAACAGAGCACGTATGACACGTGGCTGCTGTTTAATCCATATGATACAGAAAAGACAGTCACTTATACATTGCCGGAGGGAAGCTTTGATTTATTTAACAGTGTCAAAAAGGAAATAATCGCAAGCGGAGTTTCGGAAACGGTGCCGATTACGCTTGCGGCAGGGGAAGCTGTGGTAATCATAGAGCTTGCGGCAGGCAGTCAGGTGGAACATACGGGAACAAGCTACTTTGTAGAAGGAAACTGGATTGCAGCAGATACGGCGGCCGTCCATATTAGCAATCTTGCCAACAACGATACGGTAAGCGGCACCGTAAAGCTTGATTTGGAATGTGTTTCAACCAATCCCGAGGGAGAAGTGGACAGGATACTGCTTACCATAGACGGAGCAGTTACGGAATTTACAGGCAGCGACAAAGTGTCCTTTCGGACAAAGGACTATGGCAGCGGCAGCAAGACGGTTTTGGTTGAACTGTATATGCGGGACGGTACATGCGATAAGACTGATATCCGGCTGCGATTTGAGTGATAATAGCTGAATGTATACGTGTGTGAAAGCATGCAGATAGGAGCGATCATGATAAGAGAACCAGAATATCCGATTATAGAGGCGAAAGATGTAAAGCCTTCCCATGACTGGCTGAAGGTGGACGGCGTCTTTAACTGCGGCGCTGTAAAATATAAAGGCAAATACCTGCTTCTTTGCAGGGTGGCGGAATCCTGCAGGGAGCAGGCGGAAGGAGAGCTTCGGATTCCGGTTTATGATGAAAAGGCAGATGTGCTGAAAACGGTAACGGTGGGCAGCGAAGAGATGGAAAAGTATGATTTTTCGGATTCCCGCATGATATGTAAGAGACTGCCATCGGGAATTGCAAAAATCAAATATCTGACTTCCATTTCCCACCTGCGCCTTGCAAGAAGCAGTGACGGCGTCCATTTTACCATAGATGAAAAGCCTGCGTTAAGCTGGAACGGGCGCTATGAGCGCTGGGGAATGGAAGACCCGCGGATTGTTTGTCTGGAGGAGGAGGAAACCTACTGTATTACCTATACTGCGGTGTCGGAGCTTGGCGCAATGCCGGCGATTCTTCTGACAAAGGATTTTGAGAGCTATGAACGACTTGGCGCAGCCTTCCCGCCTGAAAATAAAGATGTAGTTATTTTTCCGAGAAAAATTAACGGCTTGTATCAGGCGTTTCACCGTCCTGTTCCGTTTGAAATCGGGACGCCGGATATTTGGCAGGCGGATTCACCGGATTTAATCCACTGGGGCAATCACAGGCATGTGTGCGGCGTTTTGGAAGACGGCTGGGAGAACGGCAGGATTGGGAGCGGTGCGCCGCCGATATACACGAAAGCCGGCTGGCTGCATATATATCATGCTGCGGATAAAAATAACCGTTACTGTCTGGGCGCTATGCTGACGAAGCTGCAGGAACCATGGGAAATCATCAAGAAAGCGAAGCTTCCTGTTTTTGAGCCGGAGAAGGACTATGAGACAAACGGCTTTTTCGGAAAGGTGGTTTTTACCTGCGGCTGTATTTTGGAGGATGGAGATTTGCTGATTTATTATGGTGCAGCGGACGACAAAATCTGCCGTGCAAGAATTGCATTGCAGGAAATAATGGATAAATTATCTGTGTAAATGTCACGACGACTTTACTATAATGCCGGTGGTGCGGCGGAATGGGAGGGACCATGGAAATACAGAGTATTGACAGTTTGTTGAAAAAGCACAGGGAAAACGAAAAAGCAGTGCAGGCAGAGGCGGTAAAGCCGGTTTTTGGCGGGGTGGACGGCAATGATGTATAT
>CAMWUP010000322.1 GCA_947177465.1 uncultured Lachnospiraceae bacterium | reverse complement strand
GTGCTAAGGAGGTTAAAAAAGGTAAGCAGCCATGTTTTTCTTTTAGAGAGTGCGGAGGATAACAGGCACTTTGGAAGATACACCTTTTTAGGATTTCATCCGAAACTGGAAATCACATGCAGGGACGGAAAGGTGCAGATAATCGAGAAGGGAGAGAAAAGGACACTGTATGACAATCCGGCAAAGTGCGTAAGAGAATTGATACAGGCATACAAGAGTCCTTATATAGAAGGGCTGCCCGCTTTCAGTGGCGGTCTTGTCGGTTATTTTTCCTACGATTTTATTAAGTACAGCGAACCGTCACTGGATTTGGATGCCAAGGATTCCGAGCAGTTTGCGGATATGGACCTAATGCTGTTTGATAAGCTGATTTGCTTTGATAATTACCGGCAGAAAATTCTGCTGATACAGGATGTAAGCGCAGAGCAGGCGATGGCGGTTTACGATAAGGTAAAGGATGAACTTGCAGAGCTTACAAATCTGGTGCGCTTTGGGGAAAAGGGGGAAGAAGAGATTTTTGAAATAAAATCACCGTTCAGACCGCTGTTTTCAGAAGAAGAATACTGCGGCATGGTGGAAAAGGCAAAGCACTATATCAGAGAGGGGGATATTTTTCAGGTGGTGCTTTCCAACAGACTGGAAGCGGAAATGGAGGGAAGCCTGCTCGATGTGTATCGGGTGTTGCGGACACAGAATCCCTCGCCATACATGTTTTATTTTTCCGGTGCGGATGGAGAGATTGCCGGAGCAAGTCCTGAAACGCTGGTTAAGCTGGAGGGAGAAAAGTTGTATACCTTTCCATTGGCCGGCACCCGAAGGAGAGGAAAAGACAGAGAAGAGGATGAGCAGCTTGAAGCGGAACTGCTGCAGGACGAAAAGGAGCTTGCAGAGCACAATATGCTGGTGGATTTGGGAAGAAACGACTTAGGCAAAATCAGTGAAATCGGGTCGGTACAGGTAGAAACATACATGGGTATACACAGATTTTCCCATGTCATGCATATTGGCTCTACCGTATCCGGAAAAATCAGGGAGGGCAAGGACGGTCTGGATGCTGTGGAAGCAGTACTGCCGGCGGGAACGCTTTCCGGTGCGCCGAAAATCCGTGCCTGTGAGATTATCAACGAGCTGGAGGATAATAAGCGGGGAATTTACGGCGGCGCCATCGGTTATCTTTCCTTTACGGGCAGTATGGACACTTGTATTGCAATCCGACTGGCATTTTCCAAGAAGGGAACGGTATATGTGCGTGCCGGAGCAGGGATTGTGGCGGACAGTGTGCCCGAGAAGGAATACAGGGAATGTATCCAGAAGGCGGCGGCAGTGATAGGCGCCGTGGAGACGGCAAAGGGAGGGCTTTGACATGATTTTACTGATAGACAATTACGACAGCTTTGCTTATAACGTATACCAGCTTATCGGCAGTGTTGAACCGGATATCATGGTGATTCGAAATGATGAAATGACAGTGACGGAGATAGAACAGGAAAAGCCGGATGCAATTGTGCTTTCGCCGGGCCCGGGAAGACCGGAGGCGGCGGGCGTATGCTGTGATGTGGTAAGACAGCTTGCCGGAAGGGTAAAAATATTGGGAATCTGTCTGGGACATCAGGCAATTTGTCAGGTGTACGGTGCAGAAATCACGTATGCGAAAAACCTGATGCACGGCAAGCAGTCCGAAGTGTTCACTGAGACGGACAGTCGGCTTTTTGCCGGAATGGACCACAGATTTTCGGTGGCAAGGTATCACTCGCTGGCTGCCGGGGAGAGCACCCTGCCGGACTGCCTGCGGGTAACGGCGCGGACGGCGGACGGGGAGATTATGGCGGTAGAACACAGGGAGTATCCGGTGTTTGGCGTACAGTTCCATCCGGAATCCGTGCTGACGCCCTGGGGAAAACAGATTATAGAGAATTTTATTACAATCTAGAATGTGGGAGGAATAGAAAAATGATTCAGGAAGCAATTATCAAACTGGCAAAAAAGGAAGACATCGGATATGAAATGGCAAAGCTTGTCATGAATGAAATTATGAGCGGCGAGGCAACGGATGTGCAGAAAGCGGCATACTTAAGCGAACTGTCCATGAAAGGAGAGACCATCGAGGAGATTACCGGCTCTGCGGAGGAGATGAGAAATCACGCCACGAAGCTGCCCTATGAGGGGGAAGCGCTGGAGATTGTGGGAACCGGTGGAGACGGCTCCAATTCCTTTAACATTTCCACAACAGCGGCGTTTGTGATATCGGCAGCGGGCGTTCCTGTGGCAAAGCACGGAAACCGTGCGGCAAGCTCCAAATCGGGAGCGGCGGATGTGCTGGAGGCTTTGGGCGTAAATATTATGATTTCGCCAAATAGAAGTGCGGAAATTTTACGTGAAATCGGTATTTGCTTTTTATTTGCCCAAGGATATCACGGCGCTATGAAATATGTGGCGCCAATCAGAAAAGAACTGGGCATCCGGACGGTGTTCAATATATTAGGACCGTTGACGAATCCGGTGCGGGCATCCCTGCAGCTTATGGGTGTATATGACGCTGCATTGGTGCCTGATATGGCGAAGGTGCTTATGAATCTTGGCGTAAAGAAAGGTATGGTAGTTTACGGACAGGATAAACTGGATGAAATTTCTTTAAGCGCGCCTACTACCGTGTGTGAGATAGCGGATGGAAAGCTGAATTTTTATGAGATTACACCAGAACAGTTTGGACTGAAACGCTGTGAAAAGGAAGCTCTTGCGGGAGGAAGTCCAAAAGAAAATGCGGTAATTACACAGGAAATCCTACAGGGAAAAAAAGGGCCTAAGCGGGATGCGGTTGTGATGAACGCGGGAGCAGCTCTTTACATTGCGGGGAAAGCAGCGGATATGGAAGCGGGTATCCGGCTCGCCGAAAAAATGATAGACAGTAAAAGGGCAGAAAGACAGCTTGAGGCGTTTATCCGTCTTTCCCATGAAGAGGAGAAGCAGGCATGTTAAATATTTTGCAGGAAATCGTAGAAAAGACGGTGCAGAGGGTGGCAGAGGCGAAGCGGAATGTGCCGATTGCCGAAATGAAAAGGAGGGCAGAAGACTGCAGGATAAAGACAGATTTTCCTTTTGAAGCCGCCATGAAAAAGAAAGGACTTTCTTTTATCTGCGAGGTAAAAAAGGCGTCTCCCTCAAAGGGGATTATTGCGGGGGATTTTCCCTATATCCAGATTGCAAAAGCTTATGAAAGAGCGGGGTCGGATGCACTTTCCGTGCTGACGGAGCC
>CAMWUP010000321.1 GCA_947177465.1 uncultured Lachnospiraceae bacterium | reverse complement strand
TGTCACACTGTCATCATATGCCATACTGCCTCCTCCCCGACGCCTACAGCTGTTTTCGCTTTAATTGCTGGTGTGCCAGATACTCATATCCAATGGCGTTTGCCTTGACATCTTCGATATGCATGATATGTCTGCCTGTAACAGAACCGAAACGCTTCATCACACCTGCCCCTCCACCGACATATACAACCGGTATCATTTCCGAATCAAAACCATGCTCTTTTAGGGTTGCTTCAATCCCCTTTGCAAATACCGTCAGTTCCTCTTTGACAATCTGCACCATCTTATCCGAATATGGAGCATTCCCATACATCATCACCTGCTGTATCTGTTCCTCGGTAAGGGTGCGGTTGGTCTTTCGATAAACCACGTTGTTGATATTTGCCATACACTGAATCATCGCTGATGGAATGGTGATACAGTCACTTTCCACAGGGATATGCTTTCTGGTATGAATGATATCCACTGTCTTGCTGCCAATATCCACGATCAGAAGCTCCGCCGGAAGCTTTCCGAGCCTGTCCGCAACGGCAGCATAACATTGTGGATACAGAAAAACATCACTGCATTTGATATGATACTCCTTACCATTGTACTGAAATTCCCTATCGCCCGGATTCAGGTACTCTTTAAATTCTGCCTTTTCCTGCCCGAACCTTGTAAACGGCAATCCGGCTGCAATGCAGACTTCCGTATCACTTAATCCATGATAATCCATCTCTCTGGCGATGGCTGCCAGTGTTAATAAGAAATAATCTCCATCCTCAACCTTAGTATCCTTCAGGGGAAGCCTGCCCTCACCAACTTTGAAATACCTCTCATTAAAAAACATAGTGTTGGTCAAAAGCGAAGCTTCACCGCCCAGCTCTTTTACACCGTTTTCAAATACAAAATGAGCGGTTTTCATGGTAGAAAATCCATGGTCAATACCACATAACAAAAGTTTCTGTTCATCCAAGTACATACAAATCCTCCTTGTTTTGCCAATCAAAATGCAGGTCTTCAGGCGGGCAGAGAATTTTATCTCGCTGCCTTACTACCAAAACATTTTATTTCTATGGTACTTTTGATTGCAGAAGCCAAAACCTTTTGCTATAATGTATTTGCGAGATACATAGCGAAGCTTTGGCTTTGCAACCAAGGTCCTTTCCTAACCGGATTGGACTTTTTCTTTTGCCCGACAATGGCATTTCTCCGCCGCCATACCGACTTTTCTTGTCAGGTCATCATCCGGATTGTAATAATCCGCATATCCGTAAATCTTCTGTTCGAAGTATTTACGCGGGCATTTCCCACGCATAGTATAATAGCCCTGCGCATCCAGCTCAGCATTGTATGCCTTAATGACTGCATATGCCTTTGTCATGCCAACACCCAGAATCCGGCTGACTTCTTTTGCATCAATAAATGCTTCCTTAGTGCTTATCACAAATCCCCTCCTTTCCTGCGAAATTACCATTATTGATACGGATTTAAACCTTTTGTTGCTTTATATCCGTATTTTCAATTCGTGTTTAATCATAATATATCTTTCAAAAAATGTCAATGAAATTTTTCAAAAATACGCACTTGTAATTCGTTTTAATATGTGCTATAGTATTCATATCATTATAAATTGTTTGATTTTTAGTTCGTATTTTGATTTTTTGCGCAAAACACGAATCAAATAAACTGTTATGAACATTGATATTAGGAAGGTGAAGTTATGGCTTTGTCAGATGACCAGCGTTTTGCCATGTATACCGCAGAAGAAATCGGTAATGCAATCAAGAAACGCCGCAGACAATTGAAGATTACACAAAAAGAATTTGCCGAAAGGCTCGGGAAATCAGAACGTACCATTCAGAAATACGAATCCGGTGAAATTACCATGAAAATAGATTTAATCAAACTTGTGGCAGATGAACTGGAAATTCCATGGCAGGAGCTTTTGGAAGCCAAGACAGACGAGATAGGGATTGTATCCTCAGAGAATGAATTTCCAGCCTGTCGTTTCCATACCCTGTCAGATGTTATCAACGCTTTATTTACCATAACAGAGATTAAGGATATTGCATTCCAGCTTACCTGTGCCAAACCGCCGGAAAGTCCTGACTGGACTTCCGCCCTTATGGTTGATGGCAAAGGAAGCGGAACTTATAATGCAGACTTCTGTCTCTTTATGGAAAACTGGATGGATAAACTTGCAGCCCTGCAAAACGGCTCCATAAATCAAGAGCAGTTTGAAACATGGAAAAGAGAAACTTTAGAATACTATTCCGACAGTTACTTTTCTGATTTCATCTCCCAGAGAGCAAAAAACAGAAAAGCAAAGGGAAAACAAAAGAAAGTGGATTATTCAACCATTCAGATTGTTTCCACCTGGGAAGAACAGGACAAGAACGAATAACAAAATATAGGAAAAAATCGGCACCACACCTTTTGTAAAAGGAATGATACCGAAATTTTATAAGTGATTTTACCCAAAAAGCTTTGTAATCACCCTAGACAAGTAGATTATATCATAGCCTTTGGATAAATGCACCCGAAATTTCAATTTTCTGAACAGGTGCAATACATACCACAGTTTTGTGGTTCAACTTCAGAGCAATTCAGCAAATAAGTGATTTTGTATATCACTCTGAAGATTACTACAATTCAGCAAAGGAGATGATGTTTATGCCAGCTTACAAAGATAATAAGACTGGTAAATGGTTCTGCAAGTTCTACTATACGGACTGGCAGGGCAACAACCGACAGAAGTGGAAACGGGGTTTCGCCACCAAAAAGGAAGCCTTGGCATACGAAAGGGATTTTCTTGAAAGACAGTCTGCTAACCCGGATATGACTTTCCAAAATCTCTACGCACTTTATATGGAAGATATGGCTGCAAGGCTCAAGCAGTCAACCATTCTGACCAAGAAGCATATTTATGAGACACACATTCTCCCATTCTTTGGCAGCAAGCCAATCAATGAGATTAAGGCCTCAGATGTACGCAGGTGGCAGAATCAGCTGATGAATTCCCAAAATGGTTATTCCAAAACTTATCTAAAGACCATCAACAATCAGCTTACCTGCATCATCAACTACGCAAAGCGCTTCTACGATTTAAATACGAATCCCTGCGGTCAGGCTGGAAGCATGGGACAGGCAAAAGCAGAAGAAATGGATTATTGGACTTATGATGAGTATACCGCATTTCGTGGGGGCATCAAAGACAAGCCGCTATCCTATATCTGCTTTCAGGTACTCTACTGGACAGGAATGCGTGAAGGAGAACTGCTGGCGCTTAC
>CAMWUP010000320.1 GCA_947177465.1 uncultured Lachnospiraceae bacterium | reverse complement strand
TAAATACTCACCTAATCAGAGCATTCTTAAGAGCCCCGTAAAATAATGCCAGCCCCTATTTCACCACCAAATTTACCACCAGCCCCGTTACCAGCGAAAATACCATAACAAAAGCAATGTAGAGGACAAACCGTTTTACACCAAGGACAATTTTAAGCGCCCCCAGATTTGTGATTTTCGTGGCAGGCCCTGTTATCATAAAGGCAGACGCACTTCCCATACTCATACCCATTGCCAGCCATTCTCGGATTAGCGGAATTGTACCGCCACCGCAGGCATAGAGCGGCACACCGATAGTTGCCGCCATCAGAACGCCAAAGCCTTCGTTCGATTTACCGAACAACTCCGCAAACCTGTCCGCCGGAACATATCTTTGAAAAAGCGCCGACAACAGCACACCAACCAGAAAATACAGACCCGTTGCCTTCATGTTCCTGCCCAGATTAAACAGAAATCTCAAGACCGGATTCGGATGGGTATCGTGGCTTGCCCGCGGCTCAAACCCATCAAAATTAAAAAATGCTTTCTTTTTATAAAAAACATATACTATCAGTCCGGCAGCAATGCCACAGACGGTACAGGAAATAACACGAATTGCAAGCGCCATAACACCCAGAGCAGTGGAATACATAACGAGCTGCGGATTTAACAGGACGCTTGACATCATAAATGCCGCCAGCCAGTCATCCCGCATACCATGCCGTGAAAAGGACGCTGCAATCGGTATCGTACCATACATACAAAGCGGGGAGGCAATCCCCAGCAGACTTGCCGGAATAACGCCCCATACTCCCCACTTTTTATTCCGGATGCGGTCAAAAGCTCCATGTATTGCATCCTTTGCAAACACTGAAACCAGTGAACCAATGAACATTCCAAGAATCCAGTATCCGGCAATCTGCCGAAACTGAACCATAAAATAATAGCTGATATAAACAGATTCCCTCTGTATGATTTTTATAACCTCATTCATCAATGTTCACCAATTCATAAGTACGGCTGCCTAGTCCGATTTCTTCTGCATGTTCCAATGTATGAAGCCCATCCTGACGCTCTACGCGCTGCCTTAAGGACTCGCTTCCCTCTGCCGCAAAACACAGGTCGATTGCCGCCTGATCGATAGCTACAGGGTCTGTAGATGCAAGAATTCCAATATCATGAATATCCGGCTCCGCCGGGCTGCCGTCACAGTCACAATCAATGGAAATATTATTGAGGACACTGATATAGATAATGTTTTCCCCATTTCCAAGATAGTCCGACACAGATTTTCCAGCCTCCGCCATGGACTCGGTAAATGCAGTCTGATCACCTCCCCATGGACTGGTGTGGCTTCTGCCTCCGGTGTGGATGAGACATTTTCCTTCCTGAGAGCCAAGTCCGATGGAAATGTTTTTAATCGCACCGCCAAATCCCGCCATCGCATGACCTTTAAAATGAGAAAGAATGATGTAAGAGTCATAGTTAGTAAAATGGGAGCCGACATAGTTTGTCTCCAAATAGTTTCCCCCATCTACTTCCAGTTGTATCGAGCCGTCCGCGTCGAGAATATCCACATCCGCAATTGCCGTAAATCCATGATCTTCCGCTACTTGCATATGCATGCCAGTTTCGGTGCGGGATCCTCCATAAGCTGTGTTACATTCCACAATCGTACCATCAACGGACTGTACCAAATCCACAATCAGCTCCGGACGCAGATAGTTTCTGGCAGGCGGCTCACCGGTGGAGAGCTTCACCGCCACATTTCCTGTGGGTGTCCAGCCAAGCGCTTCATAGACCCGCATTAACCCTTCCGGAGAAATGTCAGCGGTAAAGTAGACAACAGCGCCTGATTGTTCATCGCTGTCACTGGAATCCGCATTTTCAGATACAGGAGGTGTCACCACCGGCGCTTCTGCGTCCGGCGTGATATCTGCTCCACAGGCTGAAAGACTAAAAATAACCATTAAATTCAAAAAAAATTATGCAAATTTTTTCATGGCGTTTTCCTTTCCTGGTTTATAGGGAAACACTGATTAAAGCGTTACTCGCACTGTGCCTCCCAGAATGCCACCGCATCGTTGATCCACCCTTCCGCGACTGTACCGGTTCCGATACCGAATCCGTGAGGAAGTCCTTCATAAGCATGAAACTCCGTGGAAATACCCAGTGCCTCAAGACTCTGCAGTCTTGACTGCATAGTCCTCCAGCTTGCAATACCGTCGCTGGTACCGACACAGACATAAGTCGGCGCATCCTTTTCCGAAACAGCATTGTAGCCCGTATACTGCATGATTACCGCCGATGCCTGCGGTATGTCGTCTATTCCGAAATAAGAGAGCATATCTTCATTTCCAAGCGTTGCCGCCATCCTTGCCCCTGCTGATCCGCCCCACAGGGAATAGTCATCCGGATTTACTCCCAGTTCTTCCGCATGGTCATAAATAAAACCGATCGCCTGCGCCAGATCCGTATAAGGATCATCGGGGCGGTAAATCAAGGCAAAGCTGTTGTCCTCCATCTTGGAAAGCTCCAACGCATGCGGAAAGCTGTCATGCATGGCTCCGACATACATAAAACCGCCTCCGGCATTTACTACCGCAAATTTTTCGCCCGGATTTCCCCGAAAGAAAAATAGTCCTGTGTCCTCCTTTGACGGGTCAGCCTCTTTTTCTTCCTCCGAATAAATATCATAAAAAACCTGATTTCCTGCAGCCGCATGGTCGTGAAGGCTCTGTATGATTTCCACTGTTTTATCAGGATCAATGTAATGATACCAGACATATACACTGCTGCTGCTGATTTCCTCCAGTGTCATATCCTTTGACACAGATCGATCCACCGGAAATAAGAGACGTCCGAAATCATCAAAATAGGGGTCGCTTATCACATCCCCCACCGTGGAGGAACGCAGATAGAGATTCTCTGATTCATTTTGTTCCACGATAGTATTCTCCGTTTCCGTATCTGATTCTGTTTCTATATTTGACTCTGTATCTGTATTCAGAGTTGCATCCATTTCGCTATTTCCACAGGCGGAAACCAGAAAAGCAAAACAGCACAGCAACCCGAAAATACTTAATGCACTCATCCCTTTTTTGTTTTTCATAAATATTTGTTTTCTTCTTCCTTTCCCATTTTGATTCCTCCTGTTTGTCTCATAATTTCATCTGTCTACCAGTTTTTCTTTTCCTTGCTGCTGTCGTGCTGTTTCTTTCTCTCTTCTACCATCTTTACAAACCATTCCACCATGTTCGGATCATAGTGGGAAAAGAATACGCTTGTCTTTGTAT
>CAMWUP010000319.1 GCA_947177465.1 uncultured Lachnospiraceae bacterium | reverse complement strand
CGTCAGCACCTTCGTCGTCTCCTGGAAGGATGCCGCTGACAGGAAGGAATTGGTAGCAAGCGCCGCCTTGGTAATACCCAGCATAACCTGTTTGCCTTCCGCAGGCTCTTTGCCTTCGACTGCAAGCCGCTCGTTCATTTCCTCGAAGTCCAGCACATCTACCAGCGTACCCGGCAAAAACTCTGTATCGCCATTGTTCTCAATGCGAATCTTCTTTAACATCTGGCGCACAATGACTTCAATGTGCTTGTCGGCAATATCAACACCCTGCAGACGGTATACACGCTGTACTTCTCTGAGCATATAATCCTGTACGGCGCGAATCCCCTTGATTTTCAACAAATCGTGAGGGTTGACACTTCCTTCTGTCAACTCGTCGCCGGCTTCCAGCACCTGACTCTCTACCACCTTGATACGGGAGCCGTAGGGAATCAGATATGCCTTGCTCTCGCCGGTCTCCTCGTTGGTCACAACCACTTCACGCTTTTTCTTCGTGTCGCGGATTTCAACTCTTCCGGCAAATTCTGATATAATCGCAAGACCCTTCGGCTTTCTCGCCTCAAAAAGCTCCTCTACACGGGGAAGACCCTGTGTGATATCGTCGCCGGCAACACCGCCCGTATGGAAGGTACGCATGGTAAGCTGTGTACCGGGCTCACCGATGGACTGTGCCGCAATGATGCCGACTGCCTCGCCGACCTGTACCGCCTCTCCGGTCGCCATGTTAGCGCCGTAGCATTTTGCACAAATACCGTTATAGGAACGACAGGTCAGAATGGTACGAATCTTAACCTCTTCAATCGGCTCTCCCTCGGCATTGACGCCAACACTCAAAATTTTGGCAGCGCGGCTCGGTGTAATCATATGGTTGTGTTTTACAATCATATTGCCGTCTTTATCGTAAATATCCTCACAGGAAACACGTCCTGTAATTCTGTCCTTCAATCCTTCAATGGTTTCCTTGCCGTCCATAAAGGCTTTCACCCACATACCCGGAATATCGTTCCTGTCCTCGCTGCAGTCGATTTCCCGGATGGAAAGCTCTTGCGATACGTCAACCATACGTCTGGTCAGATAACCGGAGTCCGCAGTACGCAGCGCGGTATCGGACAGACCCTTTCTTGCACCGTGAGCGGACATAAAGTATTCCAGTACGTCCAGTCCTTCACGGAAGTTGGATTTGATAGGCAGCTCGATGGTACGTCCGGTGGTATCTGCCATCAGACCACGCATACCTGCAAGCTGTTTAATCTGCTGATTGGAACCACGGGCGCCGGAATCAGCCATCATAAAGATGTTGTTGTACTTATCCAGACCGCCAATCAGCTTATCCGTCAGCTCCTTATCCGTCTCGTTCCATGTCTCTACCACCGCACGGTATCTCTCCTCCTCGGTAATAAGACCGCGTCTGAAGTTTGTGGAAATTTTATCCACAGTCGCCTGCGCCTGTGCAAGCAGCTCAGGCTTATCGGCAGGTACCGTCATATCGGAAATGGATACGGTCATAGCCGCTCTGGTAGAATATTTGTAGCCCATAGCCTTGATATAGTCAAGCACCTCTGCATTTTTGAACGCGCCATGGGTGTTGATTACCTTCTCCAGAATCTGCTTCAGTCCCTTTTTGTTGACATGGAAATCTACCTCCAGCTTTAAGAAGTTTTCCGGGTCGCTTCTATCCACAAAGCCCAAATCCTGCGGAAGCACTTCGTTGAAGATGAAGCGTCCTAAAGTGGACTCCACAATACCCGATACTTCTTCACCGTCCTCACGCTTCTTGGTAACTCTTACCTTGATGCGGGACTGGAGCGTAATTGCCTGATTTTCATAAGCCAGTATCGCTTCATTTACATTCTTAAAATATTTGCCTTCGCCCGCAGCACCCTCTCTTTCCTGCGTCAGGTAATAAATACCCAGCACCATATCCTGTGTCGGAACCGCCACGGGACCGCCGTCGGAAGGCTTTAAGAGGTTGTTCGGGGAGAGCAGCAGGAAACGGCACTCCGCCTGCGCTTCCACGGACAAGGGAAGGTGAACCGCCATCTGGTCGCCGTCAAAGTCGGCATTGAACGCGGTACATACCAGCGGATGCAGCTTAATTGCCTTGCCCTCTACCAAAATCGGCTCAAATGCCTGAATACCCAGTCTGTGCAGGGTAGGCGCACGGTTCAGCATAACGGGATGCTCCTTGATTACCTCTTCCAGCACATCCCATACGCTGGTATCCAGCCTCTCCACCAGCTTTTTGGCATTTTTAATATTCTGGCTGATGCCTCTTGCCACCAGCTCCTTCATTACAAAGGGCTTAAACAGCTCAATCGCCATTTCCTTGGGCAGACCGCACTGATAAATCTTTAACTCAGGACCAACCACGATAACGGAACGTCCGGAATAGTCCACACGCTTACCCAGAAGGTTCTGACGGAAGCGTCCCGACTTACCCTTTAACATATCCGACAAGGACTTAAGCGCTCTGTTGCCGGGTCCCGTCACGGGACGTCCGCGCCTGCCGTTGTCAATCAGGGCATCCACAGCCTCCTGCAGCATCCTCTTCTCATTGCGGACAATGATATCGGGAGCGCCCAACTCCAAAAGCCTCTTTAAGCGGTTGTTTCTATTGATAATTCTTCTGTATAAATCATTCAAATCAGACGTTGCAAAACGTCCGCCGTCCAACTGTACCATGGGACGGATATCGGGGGGAATGACAGGAATCACGTCCAAAATCATCCACTCCGGCTGGTTGCCGGATTCACGGAACGCTTCCACCACCTCAAGTCTCTTGATGATGCGGGCGCGCTTCTGTCCGGTGGACTCCTTCAGCCCTATCTTTAATTCCTCTGCCTCCAGCTCCAAATCAATCGCCTGCAAAAGTTCCTTGATTGCCTCAGCGCCCATGCCTACGCGGAACTTATTGCCCCAGGTCTCCCTTGCATCCTGATATTCCTTTTCGGAGAGAATCTGCTTATACTCCAAATTGGAGCTGCCTGCATCCAGTACAATATAGGAAGCAAAGTAAAGCACCTTCTCCAGCACTCTGGGCGACAAGTCAAGAATCAGTCCCATACGGCTGGGAATTCCCTTAAAATACCAGATATGGGAAACAGGAGCCGCCAGTTCAATATGTCCCATACGCTCCCTGCGCACGCTCGCCTTGGTCACCTCCACGCCGCAGCGGTCGCAGACAACACCCTTATATCTAATCTTTTTATATTTACCGCAATGACATTCCCAGTCCTTGTTGGGTCCGAAAATCTTCTCACAGAACAGACCGTCCCTTTCAGGATTTAAGGTTCTGTAATTGATGGTCTCAGGC
>CAMWUP010000318.1 GCA_947177465.1 uncultured Lachnospiraceae bacterium | reverse complement strand
CTGTTGGAATTATAAGTAAGTTCATATCTCTCTTCATAGACTTAAATAATATGATTGTTTAACCTGCCGTAGGAGAACAGTGAAATCACCAAAAAAATCAGTGATATAATAGAGACTCCATTCAAAATCAGGGTAAGCAGGGACTGGCTTATCGTTTTTTTCATTTTATTTATACTCTCCTTCCGATGTTCCCCCTTACTCAATATACTGCACACTATTTTCTGAAAGGGAAAATTCTTTGGTGCGTTTATTATTTTTAGTGTACCTAAAACCTAGAACTTTTTCAATATAATTTTCAAAATATTCTGAAAAGTCATCTCTTTTGCACACTAACGCCCCCTTTACCATATGATAACAATAGAATAAAATACCGAGAACGCACGAATGCCGTTGTTTTCCTCGCAAACGTCCTGCCGGCAGTGCGAACCGGAAAGGAATGTCATGGCTTCTCCTTTATCCTTATATCATCTTGCTCCCGGCGAAAGCGCCATCATAAAAAACCTGTACTGCAGCGGCAGTATCCGAAGACGCCTGCTGGATATCGGCATGACCGTTTTTACAAAAGTTATCTGCGTAGGCGCAGCGCCAACGGGAGACCCTAAAGCTTTTTTAATCCGGGGCGCCGTCATCGCACTACGCAAAGAAGACAGCATAAACATATTAGTAGAAGGCAAGGAGAAGGTAAATGGAAGCTGCTAAAACCGTAGCCATCGCCGGCAATCCCAATGTAGGAAAAAGCACTCTGTTCAATACCCTGACCGGCATGCATCAGCACACTGGCAACTGGGCGGGAAAAACCGTAGCCAATGCGCACGGATGCTGCCGTACACAAAACCATACTTGTACACTTGTCGATATTCCGGGTACCTATTCTCTGCTGGCACATTCTGCAGAAGAAGAAATTGCCAGAGATTTCCTCTGCACCGGAAAAGCAGATGCCGTCATCGTCGTGTGTGATGCCACCTGCCTGGAACGAAATCTAAACCTGACTCTGCAAATTTTAAAAATTAATCCCAATGTTATCCTCTGTGTCAACCTGATGGATGAAGCAGAAAAAAAAGGAATATCCGTCAATTTTTCCGTTTTGTCAGACAGCCTTGGAATCCCCGCAGTCGGAATTTGTGCCCGAAAGAAAAAAAGTGTTAAAAATCTTCTCCATACATTGGATACGGTACTCTCCAGTACACCAACAGACTTGACCAGTTTCTATACGGCTTCCTTGATACCACACAACCAAGAGGCTGACAGCAGCATGGATGCCGGCGCTGACAAAGTGGCAGAAATTGAGATCACGGATGTAAACAACCTTATCAAGACCGCAGAATCCATTGCTGCAAAAGCCGTTACCTTTCACAATCCTTATTATCGTGAAAAGGATATCCGGCTGGATAAGTTTCTGACAAGCAGACTGACAGGCTATCCTGTCATGATACTTTTACTCGCCGTCATTTTCTGGCTCACCATTTCCTTTTCTAATTATCCCTCCACCCTGCTCTCTAATCTGTTCAACCGACTGGAGGACGGATTATCTGCCGCACTGTTCTATATAGGGATACCTTTGTGGCTGCACAATCTTCTGGTCCTTGGGGCATACCGCGTCCTCTCCTGGGTAGTCGCCGTCATGCTTCCTCCTATGGCAATCTTTTTCCCCTTATTCACCCTTTTAGAGGACATGGGCTATCTTCCCCGCATTGCCTACAATCTTGACCATTGCTTTAAAGGATGTCATGCATGCGGAAAACAGGCTCTTACTATGTGTATGGGTTTCGGCTGTAACGCTGCCGGCGTTGTGGGCTGCCGCATTATTGATTCTCCACGTGAACGGCTGATTGCCGTGCTCACCAACAGCCTTGTGCCATGCAACGGGCGCTTTCCCCTGCTTATCACCCTGAGCGTCATGTTTTTTACCGGCGCCGCCACGGGCATACTACAGTCCGCTGCCTCCGCCCTGCTGCTCACAGGTTTTATTCTTCTTGGCGTCGGCATGACCTTCCTTGCTTCCAGACTGTTATCCGTCACAGTTTTAAAGGGACTCCCTTCCTCTTTCGTTTTAGAACTGCCGCCTTACCGCCGCCCACAGCCCTGCCGCATCCTGCTGCGCTCCCTGCTCGACCGCACGCTTTTCGTCTTGGGACGCGCCGCGCTGGTTGCGGCTCCTGCGGGTATCATCATATGGCTTGCCGCCAATATCACAGTGTCAGGCTCCACCCTGCTTGCTCTCTGCGCCGGTTTTTTAGAGCCTTTTGCACGGCTTATGGGTCTGGACGGCGTTATTCTGATTGCCTTTATCCTTGGAATTCCCGCCAACGAAATCGTTCTGCCCATTATTCTGATGGCTTACCTTTCCACCGGAAGTCTTGTGGAAATGAAAAGTCTTACTTCCCTGCACGCTCTTCTTGCCGCAAACGGCTGGACGCCTGTTACTGCGCTGTGCACCATGCTCTTTTCCCTGCTGCACTGGCCCTGCGCCACCACGCTGATGACCATCAAAAAGGAAACCGGCAGCCTAAAGTGGACGCTGGCGGCATTTCTGCTTCCTACACTTTTTGGCTGCGTAATCTGTATTTTAGTAAACGGAATTGGCAGTCTCCTATCCTGTATATGATTCACACCGGCAATTGCTTCCCATTTTAAAAGCCGGAAAACCATTTTCACGGTTTTCCGGCTCTGTTTATGTTTTTTCTGTCTGCTCTCTGACAATCTTATTTTGCTGCCAGTTCTGCTTTCAGCTTTTCGGTCAGCATGGGAACAATTTTGTTTAAGTCGCCCACGATACCGTAATCTGCCACTTCAAAGATGGGAGCTGTCTCATCCTTGTTGATAGCGATGATAATGTCGGATTCCTCCATACCTGCTAAATGCTGGATTGCACCGGAAATACCGATTGCAAAATAAACATTGGGGCGAACGGTCTTACCGGTCTGTCCAACCTGTAAATCCTTCGGCTTCCAGCCTGCATCCACCACTGCACGGGAGCAACTCACGGTTCCGCCGATTGCCTCAGCCAAATCGTCCAGAAGCTTGAAGTTTTCAGGGCTGCCTACGCCACGACCGCCGGATACCAGAATTTTTGCATCCATGATATCTACGGTATCTGCCACAGACTTCACAATCTCCAAGATTTCCACATACTTATCATTCGGTGTGAATCCGGGATTGAACTCTTCCACAACTGCCTTTGCACCTTCCACTTTGGGCAGTTTCTGCATAACGCCGGGACGTACGGTTGCCATCTGCGGACGGAAATCCGGACAGGCGATGGTAGCAATGGTATTGCCGCCGAATGCCGGACGGGTCATCAGAAGCTGGTTGTGCT
>CAMWUP010000317.1 GCA_947177465.1 uncultured Lachnospiraceae bacterium | reverse complement strand
AGCCAAAACAGTCCTGTTACAAGAAGAAGCAGCAGAAGGCAGCCGGCCGTGATAACACTTCTTCCCAAAAGCTGTACTGCATAAGAAATACCGCCTCTTTTTTGCAACAGAAGCATTTCTTCTCTGTCCCGCTTTAAAAAGCCTCCCAGAAACATGCCTGCTGCAAGCAGATATACGGTAAAAAAAGCACTGGCATAATAGATTGTAAATCCTGTATTTCCGGTTTCGGACAACTGCCTGAAGCGGAAATACTGCTCCCTCTCCGTGACAATTCCCAAATTAAAAGTATCCAATTCCTGATATATCTGCGCCAGTCCGTAAGGCTCCACATGAAAATGCTCTGTCAAAGCGTGCGCCGCATAAATTTCTGCCTGTGCCACTGCAAGCAGCCCCGTCGCTGCATTTGCAAGCTCCTCAAACACAAGCCCTGCAGGGGAGGGATTTTCCGCAAGATAAAGGCCTGCCGGCTCATTGCTGCCCGACAGGATTCCTTCTATCATATTCTCCGGCAGTACCAAAAGCGCCGCAAGCTCGCCATCTGCCAAAAGCGCCTTTCCTTCCTCCTCCGTCACAGACACAAAACGGCATAAACCTTTTACAGACTCCATGTTTTCTACATAAGAAACCGCCATTCGGATAAGGCGGCTATCCTCTGCTGCATAGCCAATCTGCACCGCCTCCCTGTCTGCAGACGCAAGTCTCATTTTCTGCGCACAAAAAGCAATCATACCGGCTAAACCCAACAATATAACTGCTTTTCCCAGAGAACCGGGCAGCCGCAGTGCTGCCCGCCTATATTCTGTTTGAAACCAAATCCAAAATCTTTTCATGTTCTTTTAAAGAGGCGATACGCCCCACGGGTCATCCCATGAATTGTTCATGATATTTTCATAAACTTCGCTTATAACCCTAAAGATATCTTCCTGACTCATTTGCAAAAAGTTCACTGCTTCAGACGGCATCTCTATCTTATCCGTCAGCGGTCCTATCGCCAGTGTACCGGAGAACCGGCACAACTCCTCGCCGTCCTCTAAAACTCTGAGCTGTCCCAGACGGAAGGTTGCGCTCTTTCCTTTTTCGACGTCTTCAAAGCCTCCCTTCATTTCAAAGACAATCTCTTCTGTCTCATCATATACCTTGTACACTGCCTCAAATTCCCGGTTTTTGATATCCCACGTTACATCGAAGACCATCTCTGCCGCAATGCCGCCATCATCACCGAGCGTTATGGTGAATTCGCTGTTGTATTCTGCAGCCGTAAGCGCCGTTGTCCCCTCCAGTTCAATATATCCTGTATCATTCCGCGCTGCCAGCTCTATCATGCCGGATATTTCGTCCACAGTCCGCTCTTTTCCGGAAAATACAAAAGAAAACTCCACACTTTCTATCTCGGAATCCTTTAACTCAATTTCTCCGTCAGTTTCTATACAAACAATACGGTCCTTATTGTCCAGATAAACCGTCAGCTTTACATCTGATTCCAAACGGGCAGTAAAATCAATATCCCACTGTCCGCTGCTTGCAATCTCTCTTGCCGCCTCATCTAAAAGGTCATTTATCACCTCTCGGCTAATCTTTACGTCTATGCCGCTGCATCGTACTGTTTTTCCGTCTATTTTAAACTCTTTGGAAGCTCCGCTTTCAATCGTAATACCTTCTGCAAGTTCCTTTAAGTCTTCTCCAAAAATCCAGCCGTCGGATGCTTCCTCCGTGATTTCCGGAAACAAATCTAACGCATAGTCCCTTTCAATTCCGCCCATTCCCAGTATTTCACGCCAGACCGAATCATTAAACTCCTGCCCCAGGGTAGCCGCATTGATATAATAGGTATCACTGACAAGTCCGGGCATCCCAAAGTAAAGTCTGTCTTCATCTGCCGCAAGATTCATCTGTACAAGGCTGATATTGTATGCACTGACAATCATGTCTGCGCTCATAAGCTTATTGGCGCGGTCATAATTCTGTATATAGTCGAAGCCAATCGTGTCCTCTCCGGGCATTGTAAAATTCAGGCTTAAATCTACGTTTCCTCCGTCCGTCTGCAATGTTTTGATGATTGCCGGATAATCTATATCATCCAGTATCGCCCTTTCTCCTGCCGTCATTTCTTTCGCAAGATTTTCAAACCCCTTTGCAAGCTTCGCCTCCGGACTGTTAGATACGGACGCATGCACGAGGAAGCCGATTCCAATGGCAATTGCAATCACTGCCACTAAAACACCCGCAATCACTACGCCCGTTTTCTTTTTCTTTCTGCCGCCCGCCGGCATCGGCTGTACCGGTGCGCCATACAAATAAGGGGACTGGTTCTGCGTGGGCTGTTGTGCGTAAGTGTAAGCCTGCTGTCCCTGCGCGGGCTGTTGTGCGTAAGTGTAAGCCTGCTGTCCCTGCGTGGGCGGCTGACCGTATGCATATGTCTGCGGACCCTGCGGTATCTGCTCTGTGGTGGGCTGTTGTACATGCATGTCTGCAGGCTGTGTCTGCCCTGATGCTGCCTGTGGAGTATATATCGTCGCCTGCAGGTTCTGCGGCGCCTGCTCCGCAGCAGACTGCTGCCCATCTGCCTGTTGATTTTGCTGCTCTTGTTGCAGATTGTTATCTTCCATTCTCATACCTCCCTGCCGCGCCCTTCCCAAAACCATCCCAGCCTGAAATTTGCCGCAGCTAAAAATTGTTTTTGCTTCACCTTTAAAGTATCTGCGTAAGCAATGCAGCTCCCCGAAGACTGACATCAATCTCCCGACATCGTCCTTCCTTTAGCGCATACAGCTTATCACAAATGTCCAGTTCCGTTTCCTCATGGGTGGCAAGCAGGACTGTCCCTCCCATGCCCTTGTATCGCTGCAGATATTCTCTGATTTTTGCTTTTCCCGGCAAATCCAAAGCTGCTCCCGGCTCATCCAACAGCAAAATCGGCGGATGTCCTGCCAACGCACAGCCGATACTGACTTTCTTTTTCATGCCGCCGGAAAGCTTTCCCACTTTTTGGGAACACAGCTCTGAAAGACCCAGCATATACAGAAACCCTTCCGCAAGCTCCCGCTCCAAAACTTCCCTGTCACCATACCAAAGCAGCAGATTGTCCCTTACGCTTAGCTCCGGTATCAAAGTGCTTTCCTGCGGAACATACCCCGTATAATGAATAAAAAGCTGCCCGCTTCCCTTTGGCGGGCGCTGCCTTCCCTGTACAACGCAGTCTGCCGCCACACCGTCAAAGGCTATCATTCCCTTATCCGCCCGCCGCAGACCCGCAAGAATATTCAACAGTGTAGATTTTCCGCAGCCATTCGCCCCCACAATGCCGACACACTGCCCTGCC
>CAMWUP010000316.1 GCA_947177465.1 uncultured Lachnospiraceae bacterium | reverse complement strand
TGGAGGCAGCGCCTGTAACGGAGCAGCTTGTGACGGAGCCCATAGCAGCACCCGTAGAGGCACTTGCAGCGGAGCAGCCTGCGGCATCGAGCTATCAGCAGCCGACGGCGCCGATGCAGTCACAGCCACAGCAGATGTACCAACAGCCTATGTATCAGCAGCCTGCGGGGATGCCTGTGCAGCAGATGTCTCAGGGCAATATGCCGCCTTTTTCTCCGGTGCCTCCGGTGGCAAACAAAGCGGAAAAGAAGAAAAAAGGAAAAGCAGGTCTGATTGTTGCGATTGTAGTGCTGCTTCTTGCTCTTGCGGGCGGCGGTGTATTTGTCTTTATGCGTATGAACAGTCCTGCTAAGAAAATAGCGGCAGCATTTGCGGAGAATGATATCGATACAGTGGTTGAATTGTACGAAAAGGTGGGAGACAAGGAAATGGAAGAAGTTGTCTCTCAGGCACGTGAATATGCTGAAAAGCTCACAGAAGGCTATCTGGACGGAACGGTCGAGCAGGATTACAAGACGGTCATTGATACCTTGAATAAGCTGTATGACAGCGTTCTGAACGGTGATAGTAAGCTGGTTGAATGGATGTATACGGTTGAGGCTGTCGGTGATTCCCGTTCCGCTTTCAAACTGGCAGAAAGCTATAAGGAGGCAGGAAGCTATGTAGAAGCCCTCAGCGAATATGCAAAAGTAGTCAAAGAAGATGAACTGCATTATTCACAGGCACAACAGGCGATAGAAGAAACGCAGAATTTATATCGGGAAGCAGCTATAAAAGAAGCAAAGTCCTATGAAGACAGCGGAAATTATGAAGAAGCCCGTGATGTTTATGAGGAAGCGCTGACTGTTCTGAAAGATGACGCACAGATTCTAAGCGCCATTGGCGATTTAGAGGCAGCCGTGGTACAGCAGGCATTTGCGGAAGCGGTTGAAGAGGCCGACAGAGCAGTAGAGCAAGGACGTTACAGCGATGCGATAGATATTATCAATGATGCTTTGGAAATACAGGGTATTTCCGGTGCACAGGAGCAGGCGCTTTTTGATAAACTGTCTGAGATTACGAGTGGAATGTACGCGGACGGCACAATCCTTGGGACATGGAGAATGCGATGTGACCTTTCCGAAGCGATTGCTTCAGAACTGGGACAGGATTTTGAAGACTTTGAAGCACCGTTTATTGTTGACATGATGTTTGAGTTCCATGAGGAAGGCACCTTCAGACTGTACGTGGATGAAGAAAGCTTCAGGGAAAACTTTAATGTCTGGCTGGATGAAGTGCTTGTTTATACGTCAAACATCATGTATGATATGTTTGAAGAGATGGGACTTTCTAAAAGCGAGGCGGATGAGCTGGTTCAGGACCTATATGGTATGACTATGGAAGAATACCTGAGAGAGTCAATGATGTCAGAGATGAATGTGGATGAACTGATTGAGGAAATCATGGCAGGTGTGGACATTAGTGGTGTTTACAGAGTAGAAGAAGACCGTTTATACATGGCTGAGTGGGAAATCAATGAAAATCAGTATGACAATTTCCATTTTGAAGAGGATAAGCTGATTATTGAGTTGTCCGACAGTGTAGAGCCGAGTGAGTTGCTGCCCGGGATTGCTTATCCATTTGAGTTAATTCGTGTGCAGTAAGCACTAAATTACGATATGTAGTAATCTATAATCGAGGAAATGCACAACATCCTGTATTTTTTGTGCACTTTCCTCGATATTTTTTTGACATAACCTAACAGGATATGATAAACTTAGTGAGTAAATAGTGGGTTATTTTCACCTTCAAAAGGATAACCGTAACAGATAAGTACCATTAAGAAAGGCAGCCGCCGTGGATAAGAACGAATACAGCATAAGGTTGGAAGAGATAAAAACGTTGATAGCAAAGCAAAAATATGCGGAAGCTGCCGCTATTGCAGATACTATCGACTGGCGCCGTGTCAAAAAGGTAATGACGCTGTGTACCATCAGCGATTTATATAAAATCAACCGTCGTCTGGAGGATGCGCGGGATGTGCTTTTATTGGCATATGACAGGCATCCGGGAGGACGTTTTATTGTGTATGCTCTCTGTGAACTGTCTATTAAGATGGGGTCCTTTGTGGAAGCAGTAGAGTATTATAAGGAATTCGTGCAGATTGCCCCCAGAGACAGCGGGCGCTATGTACTGCAATACAAGCTGTATGAGGCGCAGGAAGTGAGCCTTGAAGAGCGGATTGAGGTTTTGGAGGAATTAAAGTCCAAGGATTACAGTGAGAAATGGGCATATGAGCTGGCATATTTGTACCATCGCGTCGGATTGGGTACAAAGTGTGTTGAGGAATGTGACGAACTGATACTTTGGTTTGGAGAAGGCAGGTATGTGCAAAAGGCGATGGAGTTAAAGCAGCTTCATGCACCGCTTACAAACGAACAGCAGGTAAAGTACTATCAAATGCAGGGCATAGATGTTTCGGAGGAATATTATCCCGAGGAGGAGGCGCCGGAAACAGCGCAGAGCGAAACAGACTGGCTGGAAGCGCCGACAAAGGAGATTCCGCAGCAGGAACTCGACATTCAGGTAAAGCTCATGAATGTGGGACAATATGATACTATTAATATACAAAAAGAGCTGGCGCAGAATATGAAGGAGCTTTTAGGGGAGGTACCGGAAGCAGTATTACAGGGAGAAGCAGCACAGGAGGAGCTGACGCAGGAAGAGCTGCAGCAGGACGAGGAGGAAATGCCGGAATCGTTTGTAACAGAGGAGGAAGAGGAGTCTGCCGCAGAATATGAAGCAATGGCAAATGAGCCGGAAACCATAGAGGAAACCGGAAAGGTAGAAGTAATAGATACCGTACAAAATGAGAGTAAGTCCACGAAAGAAAAGCCTACGAAATTCGATAAGATTCTCGGCATGGAATATGACGGGCAAATCAGCATGTTAGTGCCGGATTTTGAAAGAGTAGAAAAGCAGATAACCGGTCAGATTCGGTTGGATGACGTTCTGACAGAGTGGGAAAAAATGAAGAAGAACAGTGAACAGAAGCGCATGGAGGCTGTACGCCAGCATGTGATGGAGCAGACAGGCGCTATGTTTACGGAATTTGAAGTGGCTGCCAGAGACGGCCTTTTGGAACAGCTTGAGAGCGATGCCAAAGCATTGGCAAAAGAGACGACGGATGGCTCTGATGAGTCAGCAGAAGCTGATACATATAAAGAAGAGGCAGCCGGTGAATATGAGCCGGACGAAGCCGAAGAAATTGACAGCTATGAGCCGGAAGCCGAAGAAGAATTTGATGGTTATGAGCCGGAGGCTGAAGAAGAAATTGACAGCTACGAGCCGGAGGCTGAAGAAGAA
>CAMWUP010000315.1 GCA_947177465.1 uncultured Lachnospiraceae bacterium | reverse complement strand
TTTATTTTTACAAATGATATGTTATAATATTCTAAAGTGGATTTTGCGTTACAAAGACTAGTTTATGAGGTGATGACATGATTAAAAAAGAAATGATTGCTATGTTACTGGCTGGCGGACAGGGAAGCCGCCTGGGTGTGCTGACATCCAAAGTAGCAAAGCCCGCGGTTGCCTTTGGCGGTAAATACAGGATTATTGATTTTCCGCTCAGCAACTGCATCAACTCCGGCGTGGACACGGTGGGCGTGCTGACCCAGTATCAGCCTCTCCGACTGAATACGCATATCGGTATCGGTATTCCCTGGGATTTGGACAGGAATATCGGCGGTGTGACAATATTACCACCCTATGAAAAAAGCTCAAACAGTGAGTGGTACACGGGTACGGCAAATGCCATTTATCAGAACATCGATTATATGGAGAGCTTTAATCCGGAGTATGTTCTGATACTTTCAGGCGACCATATTTACAAGATGGACTATGAAGTAATGCTGGATTTCCACAAGGCAAACGGTGCAGACGTTACCATTGCGGTTATGCCGGTTCCCCTTGAAGAAGCGAGCCGCTTCGGTATTGTAATTGCCGATGAAAACCGCAAGATTATGGATTTTGAAGAAAAGCCTGCTAATCCCAGAAGTAATCTGGCGAGCATGGGAATCTATATCTTCAACTGGAAGACCTTAAAGGAAGCTCTGATAGCGATGGCGGAGCAGTCGGCGCTGGATTTTGGCAAGCATGTGATTCCTTATTGTCATGGGAAGGGACAACCCCTGTATGCGTATGAGTTTAACGGCTATTGGAAGGATGTAGGTACGCTGAACTCCTATTGGGAAGCCAACATGGAGCTGATAGACATTGTTCCTGAGTTTAACCTCTATGAAGAATACTGGAAGATTTATACAAACAGTGAGATTCTTCCTCCGCAGTATATATCGTCCGACAGTGTGGTGGAACGCAGTATCATAGGCGAAGGCACGGATATCTACGGCAAGGTATATAATTCTGTGATTGGCTGCGGCGTTACCATCGGTGCAGGCACTGTGGTAAGAGATTCTATCATCATGAACAATACCTGTGTGCAGAGCGGGTGCGAGCTGAACAAAGCGATTGTAGCGGAAAATGTTGTCATTGAGGATAATGTAAGGCTTGGTATCGGCGAAGAGGCGGAAAATGATTCGGCTCCGCACATTTATAATCACGGCATTGTGACAGTAGGTGAAAAGAGTGTGATTCCCAAAGGGGTAACGGTGGGCAAGAACACGGTTATTTCGGGTGTTACGACAGCAGCAGATTACGAAAATTCCACTCTCGCAAGTGGTAAAACTTTGATTAAGGCAGGTGAATGACAGTGAGAGCAATCGGAATTATTTTAGCAGGCGGTAATAACCACCGTATGAAAGAATTATCACAGAAGCGCGCAATCAGCGCAATGCCCATTGCGGGCAGCTACCGCAGTATCGATTTTGCACTTAGCAGCATGTCTAATTCCAAAATCCAGAAGGTAGCGGTTTTTACGCAGTATAATTCCCGCAGCCTGAACGAGCACTTGAGCTCTTCAAAATGGTGGGACTTTGGACGTAAGCAGGGTGGCTTGTATGTGCTGACGCCCGCGGTGACGGCTGACAGCAACAACTGGTACCGCGGCACGGCGGATGCGATTTATCAGAATCTTCATTTCTTAAAGGACAGTCATGAGCCGTATGTTGTAATTGCTTCCGGCGACTGTGTATATAAGATGGACTTCAACAAGCTGCTTGAATATCATATCGCAAAGAAGGCAGATATCACCGTAGTGTGCAGGGACATGGAGCCTGACATCAATGTGGAGCGCTTTGGCACAGTCAAGATGGACGAGGACTGCCGTATAGAGGAATTTGAAGAAAAGCCCATTGTGGCGAAGTCAAACACGATTTCCTGCGGTATCTATGTTATCAGAAGACGCCAGTTGATTGAAATGATAGAGCGCTGCGCGGAAGAGGACAGATACGATTTTGTCAGAGATATACTGATACGCTACAAGGACATGAAACGTATCTATGGATACAAGCTGAAGGATTACTGGAGAAATATAGCGTCAGTTGAGGACTACTTCAACACCAACATGGATTTCTTAAAGCCTGCGGTGCGCAATTACTTCTTCAAGGAATATCCGGACGTTTATTCCAAGGTGAGCGATTTGCCTCCCGCAAAATATAATGTAGGCTCGCAGGTGAAAAACAGTCTGGTTTCCAGCGGCTGTATTATCAACGGCGTAGTGGAGAACTCCGTACTGTTTAAGAAGAGCTTTATCGGCAACAACTGTTACATCAAGAATTCCATTATTTTGAATGATGTATATATTGGTGACAACACTCACATTGAAAACTGTATCGTGGAAAGCCGCGATACGATTCGTGCAAACTCTTACCATATAGGAGAAAACGGAATCAAGATAGTAATAGAACGAGACGAAAGATATGTTATCTGATGTATTGCAAAGGGGGTAACACAAATGCAAATTACCGATGTTCGTGTTCGCAGAATTACGAAAGAGGGCAAAATGAAAGCGATTGTTTCAATTACCATTGACAATGAATTTGTCGTACATGATATTAAGGTAATTGAAGGAGAGAAAGGGCTGTTCATTGCAATGCCTAGTAAGAAGGCAATGGACGGCGAGTATCGCGATATTGCACATCCCATCAATTCCGCAACAAGGGATGCCATCCAGAAGATTATTTTAGAAGGATATGAGAAGGCATTGCTGGAACCGGAAGAGTGATGGGAGGACAACTGTTTTTTATCAAAGAAGATGGGGCGCTTTCATAGAGGAGGCGCCTCTTTTTTTGCGGCGAGGCACGATTTTGCGGCGAGTGACGCCGTCAGAGCCCCTATATTCCCATTCAGACGCGCTCTCGCTCGGATAAAAACACAGCGGTACTAGGCTCGTGAGGTACCTCGCCAAGTGCCGGTGCTTTTATACGGTCTGAATGGGAATATAGGGGCTCTGACGGCTGAAAGCCGCAATTCGGGATATTGCCCCGTAGTACCAGATGATGCTCTGCTGAAAGCGCAAGATAATAAGTTCGCCGCAAAAAAGCGCATGTGAACAAAAAAGCGTGTGGAGACAAGAAAGACGGGTTAGGGGGAAAAGTTTTGGTGTTCTTTTCACTGTTTTGGCAATAGCCATAAATATCTGAAAAACGACAGAGCAATTACACCTTACTGTCAATCTACAATACATGCATGGTTTCCTTTTCAAAAGCGATACCTGACGTAAGCCTGCCTTTGCGACTTTCAGCCGGTAGCGGAGCCTGTGGGCATATTAACAAACGTAACCATTAAAAAACGTAAATAAATTGGGAGGTTTT
>CAMWUP010000314.1 GCA_947177465.1 uncultured Lachnospiraceae bacterium | reverse complement strand
CAATGGATTCATAAATATCCGCAATATCCTCTTCTGTATATTCCGGAAAATCCTCCTTCATTACTTGAAGAAAATTCTGCCAACTCACCTTAAAAAATTGTGCTATCCTCTGCATATCTTCCCCTCCAAGCCAGCCTGCTGTGAAAAATCTGATTTCTGATAATCTCCGCAGTGCAATACCGGAATCTCCGGCTTTTCCTGTGCCAGCGTTTTCTTTACATCGATAACCCGCTGGTTTTTGCTGCCCTTCCACAAAAGCTTCGGGTCCAGCTCCTCAATATGAAACTCGCCGTCAACTACCACATCCACATATTCCATCATCGGATAATGATATATCTCCTCCCATGAATCTCCGGTATAGAGCCAGATTGTCTTAGCCGGATATTTGCCTTTTATCTCCGCCATCATATTCCTGATCTCAAAGCTGTTTGCCGGATGGAGCGGGTCTCCGCCGGAAAAAGTAATGCCCGATATGTAATCCTTATCAAGCTGTTCATAAATTTCCTGTTTGGCGCTCTCGTCAAACAAAAGTCCTCCGTTTGGATCCCACGTCACCGGATTCTGGCATTTTTCGCAGCAATGGGTACAGCCTGCCACCCAAAGCACTACCCGCAGCCCGTCTCCGTTCAGCATGTCATCCTTCGTTATATTGTGATATCTCATTGATTTCTTTCCTTTACATACTCTTTCTGTCGGCAATCTCCGCCATCTTTGCCTCATTTAAGCGGGTATCGCCATGCACACGTGAATAAGACAGGTACCCGTTCATACGGTCTATCTTGGTCAGATTGCGGCTGCCGCACTTAGGACACACGTCCATCTCCAGTTCCTGATGCCCGCAGTCGTCGCAATAGGCCAGTGAAAGATTTACGCCCTCATAGAAGCCCATATTCATGGCTCTTCTTATCAGCGTCTTAATCGCCTCCATATTGTAATCAATGGGATATTTAACGTACTGTATCTTACCGCCATTGCTCAGATTCCAGAACCGCTCTTCCAAATCCTGCTTCTGGATAGGCGTAATGTCCTCCGTCACATGGCAGTGGAAGGAATTGCTCACATATTCTCTGTCCGAAACGCCCTCCACAATCCCGTACTTATTTCTGAATTGTTTTATCTGCAGTCCGCAGAGATTCTCCGCAGGCGTCCCGTAAATAGCATAAAGATTACCATCCTTTTCTTTATATTCATTGACTCTGGCATTGATATGCTCCATTACCTCAAGCGCAAACTGCCCGTCCTCCACCAAAGACTTTCCGTTGTAGAGCATTTGCAGTTCATTTAATGCCGTGATGCCAAAGCTTGCCGTTGCTGATTTTAACAGCGGTTTGATTTTATCAGACAACTTCAAATGTCCGCCTAAAAATCCGCCCTCGCAGTAGGCAAGCGGATTGGTGGAAGCGCGCATCTCCCCCAAATATGCATAGGTACGGATATGAAGCTGGCGAATCAGATTCAGGTAATAGTCCAATACCTCGTAGAAATCCTTACTCTCCTGCTTTGACTTTGCCAGAATCATGGGCAGATGCAGCGACACCGCACCGACGTTAAACCGCCCTACAAATACAGGCACATCCTTGTCGTCTGCCGGATGCATACCGCCTCTCTCATACCAGGGTGAAAGGAACGCACGACAGCCCATCGGAGAAATCACTTTACCATACTGCTTATATATGCTTGCCACATAACCCTTCCCTGTCAAGCTCAGCCAATCGGGGTACATGGTCTTGGCAGAACACTCTACACCCGCTTCAAAAACATCTTCCAAAGGCTTCCCCGGTCCATGCAGGTTTTCATCATATAAGAACACGATTTTAGGGAACAACACAGGCTTTCTGCACTCCTTTTTCCCCTGTCCGCGCCTTCTCACATTCAACATAGAAATGGTTGCCAGCTTTGCAAAACGTCCTGTGCCGGTACCTGCCGTAACAGTAATAAAGGGATAGTCACCGCGGCTGCTCGCCACCGTATTGAACTTGTATTCCCAGCCCTGAAAGCCCTGTTCAAACTCTCTCACCACGTCCGCATAGGCTTCCTTTTCCGCCGCCTCTTCACCAATGCCCAGACGTGCATACTTCTCCAGATATTTGTTATAAGACTTCTCCGCATAAGGCTCCAATATATTGTCCACGCTCGGCACCGTAAAACCGCCATACTGCTGGCTTGCAGCGCTCAGTACGATGTCACCGATTACGTCGAACGCCACATCAAGGGACTTCGGTTCATTGTACCAGATATTACCCATCTCAAAGCCGCCGGAGAGCACGCTTTCCACATCGAAAAGACAACAGTTCATGGTATCCCTTCTGGCGGACATGTCGTGCACATAAATATAGCCGTCCCTGCATGCCTGTATTTCCTCTGTTGTCATAAAAAATTTCTGATACAGCTCCTTGTTCAACTGGTTGAAAATCAGGCTTCGCTTGGTGGAAACCAGCGCGGAATCAGTATTGGCGTTTTCCTTATCCCCAATATACATGATGGACTGGCTCTTTTTGTATACATCATCCAGCATGCGGACAAAATCCTGCTTATAGTTCCGATAGTCGCGATAACTCTTTGCCACAATAGGTTTTACCTGCTCAAGAGCGCTTTCCACAATATTGTGCATTACAGGAATCGGAATCTCCTCCTGTTCAAGCTCGTCTACTTTATCCACCACATACTGACAAATATGCCGCTTCTCATCCTCCGTGAACTTGGTGAGGGCGCGGTACGCACTTTTGCCGACAGCATTCACCACCTTCTGTACATTGAAGGATTCCTTGCTCCCGTCCTTTTTAATCACTTTAACATCTTTTTGAGTCTTATATTCGGCACTGTAATCCAAGGTGTCCTCGCCTGCCTGTTCTACTGCAATGCTCATCTTGTTCCTTTCCGGATTTATTTCAGGCAGCGCAGTTGTTACTGACAACCGGCCACATACATGTCACAAATCCACTATATATAGTATTATTTTCTTCTTGCACCCAATATTTAGCGGTGTATTTCCAGTATAAGAGAATCAACTCTAAAAGTCAATCAATGCCTTCCGCAATATTTACCAAATTTGCAACCTCAAATTTGTGGCATTTCTATATGGACCTCTCCTGCTGCGTCCCATCCTGCTCCTTCAGGATATCTGACAGCCATTGTTTATATCTGTCCTTCACTTCCTTTGGTGCCGCAATCCCTGCTCCGCTTCCCAGTCCGGCAAGCCAGCCGAAAAACTGCCCGCTGACATGGCACTTTATCCGCACGCGAAATCTGCCGTCCGCCTGCCTTCTGATATCCGTGTCCCTGCCAAACCTGTCCATCACCACCCCAATCAGACGGTTTGCAAATTCCAGTGTAACCGTTTCTTCTTCTCCGCCAAACATGCCGAAGGTCTGTTTGGTG
>CAMWUP010000313.1 GCA_947177465.1 uncultured Lachnospiraceae bacterium | reverse complement strand
TTTTTTAAGAAGGCGGAGGTTGAAATGACTTCTATGGGAACCAAAGCCATACGAGAGGAGCCGGTCTGCGGACTGACATGGATTCCCTTTGCCTTTGACGGCAGCAGGGCGTATCTTTTTGCGGACATGTCTCCCACAGCGGAGGGCAGGACGGGGCAGATTATTGCAGTGGATTACGATGCGGATTGCTGCTATCTGCTGGCGGACAGTCTGGGCGAGCTGTTTGAAAAGATGACGTCATGGCTGACAAGTGGTGTTCTTATTGTCAATGATAAGGACGGCGGCAAGCCCTTTCTCATGGAAGCGACGGGGCATCTGTTTAATTCGATGGACAGGCTGACGGCGACGACGGAAAGCGGTGATGATGCAAAGATAAGCCTGCCGGCAGGTTTTTGGCAGGAGCGTTATAAAAATCCATGCGTGCCGGTAAGCCGCTTTGCCAAGGAGAGGTCTTTGCTGCTCAAGGAAAAGAACATTGACTGTCTGCCCTTTCAATATATGGAGAATCTGAAGGAATTGATATTTCATGGCTGCACGCTGGAAAACATAAGCTATATTGCAAAAGCGCCGCAGCTTAAAAGACTGATTTTTGCGAATTGTACCTTGGAAAAAGAAAATTTGTCTGTGCTTGCAGACGCACCGCAGCTTAAGGAATTGAGCCTGAACGTTATGTGTGCGGAAGGCTTGCCTGCATTGCAGAAATTAAAAACGTTAAAAAGTCTCAGTGTGAAAAAGGTAAATGGTATAGCGCCAAAGGAGCTTGCCGGATTTGAAGGGCTGCAGGAGCTTAGAATGGAGGACATGGAGCTGCATGACGGCGCGTTTATCGGAGGGATGAAAAATCTGAAAAAACTGGATTTACATTGGCATACACTGGATAATCTGGACTTTTTGCAGGGACTAAAGAAGCTGACGGAGTTTCATCTGGCGGTGGCAGCGCGCAATGAAGAAGGGATTTCGGCAGTTTGCGGACTGACAAAGCTGAAGGAATTTATCTATCCGGTAAAGGACCTGCAGATATATGCCAATCATCCTTCCCTGGAGAGAGTGGGAATGGCAGCGGAGGTTGAACAGGACTTTGCCGTGTTTGCCGGCAGCAAGGTAAACAGCTTTACGGTCTGCGGCAGTATTTCAAAGGAGAAGCTGGAGGAGACTGCAAAAAAGATGGAAGAATATGTAAATCTTTGCTCCTACGGCTTTCAGTCGGGGAAAAACTGAAAGCTTTCTGAGCGGTTTTTTGTTGTGTTACAAGAAAAATACAGAGTGAAGGAGAGAGTAACGTGAACGGGAAAAAAGCAGATTTTCACAGCCGGAATATGAAAAGGAGTCTTAGTGGAAGAATATTGCTGAGCACAACCGTTAATATTCTGATATTGGTGGTTGTGTGCTGTGTGATTATGGCGTTCTTCATGCGTTCGCTTGCAAGCAGTATCCTGCTTGACAGCCTGCAGCCTATGGTTCGCCAGTCGTCAAAAACCGTGGAGGCGAACATGCACATGCTGGCAGACAGAATGATGGCGATTGCGGGGGATGACCGCATGAATTCCGGTGCAGGGGAGAGCCGGTCTGATACAGGGACAGTCAGAGCGGAAAGAGAGGCTGTTTTGCAGGAAGCGGCAGAAATTTATGAGCTGCATACGATTGCCCTGTATGGTTTGGACGGCGGATTGATTCAGGGAATCGAGGGCGCGCCGGAGAGCCTGGACAGCAGTTTCTTTTCACTTTTGCAGGAGACAGACAATCTTACCGTATCTTCCAGTACGATTTATCAGGAAGGACTTGGCATCACAATGGGAATGCCTGTGCGGGAAAACGGAGAGACGGTTTTTTATGTGGTAGGGGTTTACAAATACGACACATTGAACGACGTAATCAGCAGCATCAATCTGGGCAGACACAGCATGGCTTATATGGTGGACAGAGAGGGAATCGTCACAGGACATCCGGATCAGTCCATAGTGCTGGAAAAAGGTACGCTGTTTCAACTGGGAGGCGGAAATAAAGAGGTTCTCATCCGTGCGACCACGGGTGAAACCGGTGCTGCAGAGATTTCCGTGGATGGTGAGAGCATGCTGGTGGCATTTTCACCTGTCAGGGGAACGCAGTGGGCGCTGTTGATTCAGATTCCGAAATCCGATTATAATCATTTGATTAATACGGCAATGCTGGCGGCAGTATTTTCCACGCTGGCGGTTTTGGTAATTTCTATTCTGCTGGTTCTGCGTCTTGCAAGGACGATTTCCCGTCCGGTTAAAAGCGTGACCGGCAGGATGGTAGCTCTTGCCGACGGCAATTTGCATGAAAAGATAGAATGTGTTCATTCTAACGATGAGCTGGAGGTTCTGACACAAACGCTGGCTGTTACGGTGGAGAGCATCAATCGATACATAACGGATATGCAAAAGGTGCTTTCCCATGTCGCGGCAGGCGATTTATGCGTTGCGCCTGAGGTGGAGTATAAGGGGGATTTCTCTTTGATTAAAGAGAGTCTTCATGCCATTATTTCTTCCATGAATGGAACGATATTGGGATTTCGTGCAGCAGCATTACAGCTTACAAATATGTCAGAGGAGTTAAACGGACAGTCAGGCCATCTGCATCAGGCGTCGATGGAGCAGAACCGGTCTGCCGAGGAACTGGTGCATGAGGTTTCTAATGTGAAGGGGCAGCTGTCTAATGTTGCAAGGAGCAGCGGACTGGCACGTGAAAAAACCGAAGAAATTACATTGTGTATTCAGGAAGCAAATGTGCGGATGGCGTCGCTTTCCGGTGCGATGAATGATATCAGCACCAATGCGCAGGAGATTACAAAGATTGCCAAAGCAATCGAGGACATTGCATTCCAGACCAGTATTCTTGCGCTCAATGCATCGATAGAGGCATCTCGTGCGGGAACGGCAGGGAAAGGCTTTGCGGTGGTGGCAAAAGAGGTCAAGCAGCTTGCAGCCAAAAGTGCGGAAGCAGCGCAGAACGCTACGAGTATGGTAACCTGTACCAAAGAAATTATCCAGACCGGTGTGGAACTGACGGCGGATACAGCAGGGGCTTTACAGGAAATTTCGGATGTATCTGATGAGATTAGTGAGATATCAGACAAACTGGTAACGGCAGTGCAGGGGCAGGAGAATGCACTGGTTATTATGGAGGAGCGGATTGCATCTATTTCTGCTATTGCTGACAGGAATCTGCAAAATGCAGGTGATATGGAGCAGTCAAGCGGTCTGCTGGCGAAAGAGGCAGAGGTTCTGCAGGAACAGGTGGAAAAATTTGTATTGCAGGAGGGACATAAGAAATGAAAAGGATATGTAGTCTTACATTGCTTTTAGTGTTGATGCTGACAGCCTTGACGGCATGCGGCGACAAAACAACCGGTCTGCAGGATGGCTATTATAC
>CAMWUP010000312.1 GCA_947177465.1 uncultured Lachnospiraceae bacterium | reverse complement strand
TTTCATCAGCGTTTCCCTGAAAAATAAGTTGGGTAATTATTTTACACAGAACGGGGGAAATGTCCATAACAAATCAGGCAACTTTGTCAAAAAGGACAAATGAAAGAATCCTGCCAAACCTGAAAATTTAGGGTTGACTTTTACTCTATCCTATGATAATATTTAATTCGTTCGTAAGGAACTTCATATGCAGGTGTAGTTCAATGGTAGAACACCAGCCTTCCAAGCTGGATACGTGGGTTCGATTCCCATCACCTGCTTTGTACAGCAGAGAAGCTGTACAGGATACAGCTTATACAGTATCTTACAATATCAATTTCATACCTTCAACGCATGTTATACATGCGGTAAATGCGATAGTAGTACAGTTGGTAGTACGCCACCTTGCCAAGGTGGAGGTCGCGGGTTCGAGCCCCGTCTATCGCTTTTTTGTTATGTAAAAACAGGGCAGGAGGGATTTCATTATGACTGACAAAGAAATGAAATTAGAGCGTTACCGTGAAGCCAACAAAACGGTAAAACACGGTGAAACCGTTTTTGCCGGCTCTTCCCTTATGGAAATGTTTCCCATCAACAAGCTGTTGGAAGAAAACGGAAGTGACAAAATTATTTATAACCTTGGCGTCGGCGGCTTTGTATCTGAAGAATTGTGGAACGCGCTGGATACCTGTATCCTCGACTTGAAGCCCTCGCGCCTTTTTATCAATATCGGGACAAATGATTTGAGCGATTCATCCATTCCCATCAACAGGATGATTACCGTCTATGACAAAATCATCACTGCTGTTGAACAGAACCTGCCGGATATCCGGATTTACCTGATGGCATACTATCCTGTCAATTATGAAGCCGCTGCGGAGTCCATGAAAGAATGTCTCCGAATCCGCACTAATGAAAAGATAACCCATGCAAATGCAGAAGTCGCCGCACTCGCTGCCAGACACAGCCAAAGGTATATCGACGTCAATCGAAACCTGAAGGACGAACAGGGCAGACTAAAAAGCAAATATACGATAGAGGGCATGCATATCAACGAAGAAGGCTACCGCTCCATCTTTGACGATATTATGTCTTACGTCAATGAGCCGGCATAAAAGCCGGCCCATTCCTTTTTACAGCAGGATAAAACCATCTTCCAGAATAGTAAAACTCGGTTCCTCCCGTTTTATCTCTTTTATTTCAAACAGACGCGCCATAACAGGTTTGGCAAAATGTACCTCCAAAACATCTTTGACTATGGCATACGGCACCTGCTCCAGCTCCGGATATAGGATTTTCACCTCGTATTCATGGCTGGAAAAATGAAGACCCTCCAGCGGAATCTCTATCAGATTATCCCTCAAATCCGTATTCTTTATTGGTTTCCGGTTATCGTATTTCCCCCGCATATCCCTTTTCCATACTGCAATATATGCTTTGTCTTCCATTTTTAATCCGGCACAGAGCCACATATCCTCATTGTGCGCCAGACCCAGAGGCCAGAATGGAAGCGCCTTTTTGATATCCTTGCGGATACGCTTATAGATACGGATTCCTTCCTTGACCAAATCAAGCCGCTCTGCGGACAGCTCTGCCAGATGGCCGCTCTGATGAATACGCAGCAGCATGGCGTTCACCATATTGTAGATAACCTCTTCTATACCCTGCTCTACATACCCCGGTTTTGAAAAACCGTATTCTGTAAATATATGCATCGGGTAGGACCAGACCGCCGCCTGCTCCGGCGTAACGCCGGCGGCGGCATTTGCCGCTATCGTCGCGTAATTGCGATAATCCTCCTGATCAGAGGTTGACTGTATACTGTAACGGGACAGCAGCGCATAATCAATCCGCAGACCCCCGCTGGAACAGTTTTCAATTACCAAATCCGGATACCTCCCAAACACATCATCCAGCCATGCAAGATAAGCCCTCTCATGCTCCAGCATACCTTGTCCCACACTTTCCGCGTAAAGCTCGGTGCCGATACCGGGTTCGATATTATAATCCATCTTGATATATCCCACACCATATTCATTTACGACACGGTCAATCACCTCATTTACATGCGCTATTACCGCCGGATTGCGGAAATCCAGTTGATACCGGCTTCTGTCGTAGACTCTTTTGCCGTGTCTGACAAAAAACCAGTCGTCCGGCGCCTGCTTTGCTTTTTCACAGTTTATCCCCATAACCTCCAGCTCCAGCCATACGCCCGGAACCATACCCTTTTCACGGATATAATCCGTGACCTCTTTTATACCATTCGGAAAACGCTCCCTGCACTCCTGCCATTCGCCCACGCTGTCCCACCACTCGCCCGGTGCATACCAGCCGGCGTCTATGACATAATACTCGCATCCACATTCCGCGGCCGCATCAATCAGCGGGATTTCTCTCTCAGTAGTGGGGTCCCCAAACAGGCAATTCATATAGTCATTAAAAATAACCGGCAGTTCCTCGTCATCCTGATTCGGTCTGCGAATCATGCGGCGGTATTTTGTAAGCTCGCCCATCGCCTCCTCAAAGCTGTCTCCCGAGACGCCCACCGCCACAGGCACGGAGGTAAACTCCTCCCCGGGTGCCAAATTCTTAAACCAATGGGACTGTACCTCGGTCGGTCCGCTGACGCAGAGGTAAAAATGTGTGTTCTGGTCGCTGATTTCATAATGCCATGAACCATTGTGCTCAATCTGCCAGAACAGCCCCGTATGTGCCTCTCTGTTTTCCACATACCCCAGCGGCAGATATTTTTTGGTAGACCAGTTTCCTGTGTTTGTAATTTCTAATACCTGAGAAGTACGTTGATAAACTCCCGGTTGTGTCTGTGCCAGACCAAGTGCTCCAAAAGAGAACCTTTCGATGCTCATTTCCTTCTGCCAGCCGTTAAAAGGAATCACTGCCACCATTTTTTCGTCCGATGTCCAGTTTCCCTCTTTTTCCAGACCGGTATAGCAGAAAGAAGAAATATACTCCAATGTCTGCATTTCCTCTCCTGTATTTTTCACGACATTATAAATACGAACCACGCTGCTGCCATCATAAAACTGCATAACCGTTTCCACATGGATATGCGTTACTTCCGCATCCTCCTGATGGATAACGAGCCTTCTGCCAATGTTATTGTAAGTGTCCTCCATACCCGCATAAGTAAGCAGATAGCCCGGCGCCGTTACAATATGCTTATTGCCATGCTTTTCATAGGGACGGTTGTAGCCCGACAGATTTATCTGCACAAGCTGGAACGCCTCGTCGATAAACTGCTCCTTTCTTCCGGTATCCTCCACCTTACACTCTTCTCCAAAACGACAGATATCCCTCTCGTCAAACGCAGCCCTGGAAAAATGCAGAAGCTTAATCTGATTTTTCTTTGTAATGCCAAATACAATATATATGCCGTTTTCTTCTATTGTGATATATTTCATCTCTGCTCC